>JACNKY010000269.1 GCA_014381795.1 Pseudomonadota bacterium
TGTTATCTTGGAAAGATGTGAAAACCTTGTTCTGTGGCGGCCCGATTTTTTCTTTCCAGGAAAAACCCCCCTGCCGGGCAGCAGTTCTACGAGCAAGCCAAACCGGGTTTTGCGACTTGCAATCCTGACAACTGCCTCCCCGGGAGCATAAACGGGAGTGCCTCTGCGTGCTCTGAAATCAATCCCGCCGTGATATTCACGTTTCTTTGTGAACGGATCAGTACGCATTCCGTAACGATCAGATAAGACTCTACTACGAATTGGAATCGTAGTGGGAGTTTGTTTCCAGATACTCAAATTCCGTTCTATTAGTTGGTTCAAATCCTCCAGTTGGGCAACTTTTACGTTGTAATCGTCAGAATTACTGTAGAGAAATTGACGTAAACTTCCTGAACTTAAAAGGGCCTGTGGTGATTCAAGCGACAAACTGTCTAATATTGTTGGTCCACCTCGTCCTGTTTTAGTCTTTGTTCTTTTGCTCGTAGTCGTTTTACTGAGTGTAATACCGGTAGCTTTGCTAATCTTGTTCGTGAGCCGAGTTACGGTTTCCTGATTTACTTTGAGGAACTCCATATGCTCAGACAAACTCTGTTCTGTTTCAACCAACTGTCCGCGCAACTGTTCAATTGTATTTGCCTGCTCTTCAAAACTTGTGCGACGTGAATCAAATTTTTGTAAAGAATTATTAAAGGCCTCAAAATCTTGAGATATCTGCTCGAGCCACTGCATCGTCTGTTGTGGATTTGCCTGAATATTTAGAATAGGCGCACATTGAGTTTCCAGTGTTTGGCAGATAAAATTATGTAATTCATCCAACTTGTGTGTGTTTGAGCGAAACAAGGCGGTATGTTTTTTATACATTACGTTGCTGTTCTGCTCAGACTGCTTCAATTCTTCGACATAATCTTCAAGAAAGGAAATCCGAGATTCACGTCCGTCATAAAGGTCAATCCGCTGTTGAAAGGCGACCTGGCTCTTCTCTTGCTTTTCAAGCAGTTGGTTTTGTTTTGCAATAGTTCGGTATTGTTCAAAAAACTTCCAACTTAATGCAGCAACTCCGAGCAATAAAAGCATCGACAAAAAAAACAGCAGTTTCTTCCCAAAATGAAACTGACGTACACCGACGTCACTATCATTCAGTAGTAGGATCGAAAAGTTGCTCATGAATTGATATTCATAGAAAAAGATTAAAATTAATCTGTAATTCTATCATAAGCACATTAGAACTACAACCTTGTCAAACCTTAAGTAGGGCTGAGTTACAGAACAACTGCAATTAAATTCATACCGCATTGGTCTCTCAATCTGCCGTAACAGTTTGTCATGGATAAAGAATTCCCGTAGATCTTGATTCAGCTCTTTGTCTTTTGCTGCAGAATCTAAAATATTTAATGCGTATTCGGAGTTCAACGCTTTTTTGTCAGAACTATCTCAGGCAATAATGTTTTAATATATATTTGAAAATACAGCTATTATTTGTCACAATCGAGTTTCACATCCAGACATACTACTGTGGATATCCGGAGCCGGCCTTCCTTTTGTTAATATGTTGGTGAAATTTTCCGAACAAGTTGCCTTACTCATGTACTGCCAAAATCGTGCAAAAGTGAGGCATTGTGAATTTTACTTAGTTGATCAGCGCTGAAATTTGCGGTCGAAAAACGTCCACTATTAAACATGGAGTAACAGCGGCTGCAGTTCTTTCCAGTCAGTCAGAGCTTCTTTGGCCAGTCGTTGAGCAGTTTGCTCCATTGTATGAAAATATAATTCTGGATCGGGCCGGATTAATTTATTTCCGGTTTCACCTGCTTGAATCCGGTTACGCACGAGCGAGTTTACTTTAAGAATTTCATAAAGTGGAATGCGTCCGGAATATCCTGTTCCCCTGCAGCGCAGACAATTATTGTCAGTTTTTCCGGTGAGCGGCTTTTTAGCGTGATCATGTGAGCAAAGACGGCGTACCAGTCTTTGTGAAACAATAACAGTCAGCGTTTCCGCTAATAAATCCGGAGAAATTCCTAGGTTCAGCAAGCGTTGAATTGCAGTCACTGCGCCGTTGCTGTGAAGTGTTGAAAGGACCAAATGTCCTGTAAGGGAGGCTTTTACCGCAATACTCGCTGTCTCCTCATCTCTTATTTCACCAATTAAAATAACATCCGGATCCTGACGTAAAGCTGCCCGTAATGTTTCAGCAAACCCCAATCCATGTTCCGGTTTGACGGAAACCTGTGTGATACCTTCTATATGATATTCAACGGGGTTTTCGATAGTCAGGATATTTTTTTCTTGTGAATTAAGTGCATTAAGAATCGCATAGAGTGTTGTTGTTTTGCCGCTGCCTGTCGGTCCAACCATGAGGATCAGTCCGCTTGGAGCCTGACTTGCCTGATAGAGCATTTCTAAATCATTTTTGAAAAAACCAAGCGCTTCCAATTTGTGCTGTACAGGTGTTTGATCCAAAAGCCGTAGCACCAGTTTTTCTCCTGATTGTCCTGGCATGGTCGAAACTCTTACGTCAAAGTGACGGCTTCCGTTAGAGCTGTAAGTGTAGTGCCCGTCTTGAGGCTGACGCCGCACAGCAATGTCCATTCCGGCTAACAACTTTATGCGTGATAAAATCAGGGGGTGGAAACTCAGCGGTATTGAAGCAGCATCGTGAAGGTAACCGTCGATACGGTATCTTATTCGAAGTTTGTTTTTTTCCGGCTCAAGATGAATATCGGAACATCTGCGGGAAATTGCCTCTTCAAATATTTGCTGGATTCTTCCTGTAGCAGAGAAATCTCCATCCACTGCAGGTAACTGTGAAGTTTCAAGCAGTGCTTCGATTTGCTGTTGTTGAGCTAAATGCCAAAAAATCTGTTCACCCAACTGAAAGGCCACCTGATTCATGCTGAACCAATTAGACTGAACCGACAACAGTCCAGCACACTTTGAACCAAAACGCATAGCTAAAATACCTGTGCGTTCATACAGTTGTTTTGATAAAATGGGGTTTTCGTGATTTTGGACTTCATCACGTGTATTGGACAGCAGAGGGAGGCCATAACGGATTGACAAATTTCGCAGTAGCTGAGATTCATCCAGCAAATCCATCTGGATCAAATGCCGAATTTTCTCCAGCTCCGAGAGATTCATGTAGGTGCTGTCTGTTTGCCGCATCACTTCCGGATCCAGATCTTCTTCCTGCACCAGTTCATCCAATAAGCCCATTGCGCTGCTCCACTAAATGTCCGCAGGCAAAATGTCCACGTTCCAGTTTAGTCTTGAATTTAGGTCATGGTACTAGCAATACCCTATTTTTATAGCGCAGGTCAATACTTTTTAATCCTGGATGCTGTTTGTCGAGGACAGCATAGATATTTTGGAAGGTTAGTAAACGTTCTCCAAAATTGCGGCTACCCATCTGGATTGTCAGCGGAACAGTACGTAAAGGTTCTGGTGAGCCTGGTTGACGATTAAAGACATTCAGCGGCCAGTTGATTTTCAGATTGAGGGGATCTGAAATATCAATGTGAATAGGTTGAGTAGTCCAGTCGACTATTCTGAATTGACTTTCCAGTTCAAGCTGTGTTTTTGGCAGTTCAGTTTTTTGTGCTGCAGTCATCTGCTGAAATGTTGCCAAAAACCTTAATCCTCTCTCCAAAACAGGTGAATCAAGACGCGAACCCAGCCTGATCGACTGTACAGTCAGACCATCAATAAGCGGCAATATTTTGTGAGGGGAAGCGCGCAGAACATCAATCGGCAATTGTTTGAGTAGTCGCTGATTTTCACCGATCAGCACGTACTTTGTTTTTGCCAGCGCCGCAGGTGAAAAAATATTTGTTTTTTGTGAAATTTTAAGCAGTGCGACTGGCTTATATTCAGTAAGAATAAGGTGTACTTCGTCAGGAAATTTTCTGCGTATATCTGCTTTTTGCACGATAGGATGTGTTTGTAAACGTGCCGCGAGCCGGTAGGGCTGGAGGTCAGTCAAACGCTGTCCCTGATGCAGTCCGCTCATTCTTAGCACTTCAACATTGTCCAACAATTGGTTACCTTTAATCAGGACCTTTGTAATAGGTTGTTGAAAAAATGTCTGTCCAACCCAAACGCTGCCTCCGGCCAACCATAAAATAAAAACAAAACCACTGACTCCAATAATTTTTTGAATCAGCCAGCGGACTTTCATCCGCAGAAATGCCGGTTCATTTTCTACGAAATACGACGGAACCCAAGAATTTCTGTAACCCGGGTCAGCATTCGGTTTGCGAAGTTTTACTGGAAGTCCAGGGATTGGATTACTACGGTTTTTCCGGACGCTCGTAGAGGATGTCCGAAGTCTCCGTACGGCGGGTCTTCGATTTGATTGTCGTTTGAGATCCTGCATGGAAAATCAAAACTTTCAGTTGAAGTAAGACAGTTCAGTTTTATCAGTCAGTAACTCTAAAGGTTGTGGGCAACAACCTCTTTACATTCAACTGCTGAAAATTAGCTTTATACTGAACTCTGCAGGATTTGAACCTCCGGCTCCAAATAAATGGAATGCTTGCTAAGAACAGTTTCCCGGACAGTATCTATCAATGCTAAAATATCTGCGGACGAAGCTTTTCCAAGGTTTACAATAAAATTTGCATGGATCGGACTGATTTGAGCGTCTCCGCACATTTTAGCTTTCAATCCGCAATCTTCTATCAAACGTGCGGCAAAATCTCCGGGAGGATTTTTAAAAACTGAACCGCAGCTCGGTTGATTGCAAGGTTGATTATCTCTCCGGAATTGCTGACATTCGAGCAGTTTTTTTTCAACACTTTCGGGATCATCTTGCTGGAGTTTAAAAACGGCGCGGGTGATAATTTTTCCATAATTACCATTAAGTTCAGAAAAGCGATAACGAAATTCAAGATCATCCCGCAATGAAGTGTGTAAATTGCCTTCCATGTCCATCCACTCTGCCTGCATTAAAAATTCCGCAGTTTCACCTCCGTGCGCACCTGCGTTCATGGCAACCGCCCCACCTATCGTTCCGGGAATGCCGATTAAAAATTCCATCCCGGACCATCCCTGAGTTACACAGCGTTGAGCAAATGTCACATCAGCCAGAGCTGCTCCAGCGGAAACTTCATTGTTTTTACGTGATGGATTGTTGTTTTCGAGGGGCTCCCAGCTTTTGAACTCTCCGCTCAAATGCAAGATTATTCCGGGCCAGGATGAATCTGGAATGAGCAGGTTGGAACCTTTACCAAGGATAAACCAGGGAATGCGGTATTTGCTGATGAAGGGTAGTAAGAAGCTTAAATCGGTGACATTGACTACATCAATCAAGCATTCTGCAACTCCGCCAATACGCCAGGTATTGAAACGCTTCAGAGATTCTTTACGCCGTAAGCGTGAAGTTAGAGGAGTTTCCTCCAGCGTCTCCAGCCATTCCGGTTGCTCCTCGCCTGGCATTTTTTCCTTAATGTTTATATTTTGAAGGCTCAGAACTGTCAGCATATACCTCGCTGGGCCTTTTTGAATAGAGTTCTTCTAATTTGTAATACTTGCGTATTTCCGGATGAAACACATGCAGGATAATGTTTCCGTAATCTAAAAGCACCCAGTTTCCTTCCCGCTCACCTTCGAGTCCCAGTGAAATTTCTCCTTCCTGCTTTAAATTATATTCCACATTTTGAGCAATACTTCTGCAGTGTAACTGAGAGCGACCCTGGCAGACTAGCAGATAATCCGCCAGACTGGAACGTTTCTTTGCATCTATGAAAACGATTTCTTCGGCCTTTTCGTCACTCAGTAAGTCCAACATCCGCTTGATTAAAACTCGATCTGAGTCATCAGCAATTGCATTTTCCAAATCTATTTCAGTTGCGTTAAGTCCAAATGAAGTGTCATTTTCTGAATTAATGTTCATTTTTTTGTTTTAGTAAGTAATTTTAGTTTTTGAGAGAGAGTTCAAGATAAAGACTTATAAATGGTGTTCTCATAATAGTCTATAAATCACAATTTGTCATTTCAGCATCAGGACTTATAACAATAAAAACAGCGTTGACAACTTCGTGAATCTGACCCAAAT
>JACNKY010000197.1 GCA_014381795.1 Pseudomonadota bacterium
CACTGGTGGAAGAAATGGTAAATATGATAACAGCACAGCGTGCATATGAAGTAAATTCAAAAGCCATACAGTCTGCAGATGAAATGCTGCAAAACACCAACAATCTTGTACGTTAATTAATCAGGTCTTATATCCAGTAAAAGCAAAAACAAGTTCAAGCTAAACAGTCTGAACTAAACACCAGTAATTACGAACAGGGTCTGTGGTTAAAAAAAAAGGTAGAACGATTAGAGGTTTTCCATACAGTAACGTATTCTTGGTGCTGTTATTATTGCTCAGTTCCGGAACAGCTTTTTCTAAAGGAAGCAGTCTTCCTGATGAACAGTTGATCAAGATATTTCTGCCTCAGTCTTCCGTCATTAACAGTAATGAATATCGACTTGGAGAAATTTCCCAAATTGAAGGAGAAGACGTTCTGCTATTGGAAAAAATCAGCAAAACCGTCATCGGTCGTTCTCCATTACCAGGCCGAAAATTAACCGTTACACGCTCTTTAATTCTCTCGCGTTTACGTTCTCAGAAAATCAACGTCAAACGCTTTGTTTTTCCAGGTTCGGAATCAAGCAGCATTCAGCGTGCAGCCCTCAAAGTAACCGGTAAAGACATAGACCAGGTTGTCCTGAAACACATCCGGGAAGCTAATAAGAATGAGGACTTAAAACCACGTCTACTTGCAAAAACGAGAGATATTTTCCTGCCTAGAGGTCAAGTAAGCTACGTCATCACTTCTAAAGGAAAGTATAAGAAAGAAGGCGGCTACCGGAATTATGAGGTTGAATTCAGTATCGACGGTGAAGCAGTTAGGATTGTTACTGTACGAACCTATCTGAAATTATACAAAGAAGTTTTTATTGCCCGTGATACTATCAGGCGGAACCAGATTATTGAAGAATCGGATTTACTGAAAGTCCGAAAAAATGTGGACAGGATGCCACGTGAATATGTAACAGACAAAAATCATCTGATTGGAAAAATTTCTAACCGTACAATAAATCCAAGCGAAGCAATCAGAGTAAATACAGTCTCCGCACCACCACTGGTAAAATCAGGTGATCGATTACAGATCGTTTTTGACACTCCATTTCTACGTCTTTCTGCTCCGGGCATTTCTATGGCAAAAGGTAGGAAGGGAGAGAGAATTCCTGTGAAAAATCTAGACAGCAAAATCGTGGTTTTTGCCACTGTAAAAACCAGAAATGTTGTACTGGTAAATTAATCAAAGAGACTTGCTTTACCGAGACCATACAAAGTCCTGAAAGTAATGATTCCTATGACTGTTGAAATTAGACCAGAGTGTAATTTATTTTGAAAACACAGTCAAAATAACTTCTCTTGTAATGCATAACAAAAATGAAGCACAGACTTAATATTTTCAATATAAATTTTTCTCTATTGTTTTAAAAGTGCCACATTTACTTCACACATTTTTACCGTCCTTAAAATACTTACTGGCTTCGCTGCTAGTATTGAGCCTTGCTGGTTGTCTTCCTCAAATACCACAACCACAACCTCCCGCTGAAATTTTAGTGGCAAATGCTTTAAAAAAACAAAATGACAAATTAAGGCTGACATCAAAACGTTTACGCCGCAAACGAATTTCATCCAGCAGAAATATCTATGAAGGCTCCCTCTGGCGTTACGAATCATCTTTTGGGAATCTACTCCGTGATCACCGTGCACGCTTTCGTGGAGACTTGCTGAGTATTAACGAAGTGGGTCTAATCGTAAACTCTCCGCCTCCAAATTTAGCAGCTGAAGGTCAGCCAGCAGGAGGAGCAGAAACGGCAAATGTTGCCTTGGAATCCTTGACATTAAGGGATGCGATAGAGGAAGAACAAAACGATATTTTAAGAAATCTGGATGGTATATCTGCGCGTGTAATCAGGGTACTTCCGAATGGGAATATGCTCATAAAAGGACAAAAAATAGATTATCGACAGCGTAATCAAGTCCGTTACATTACCACTCTTACTGGAATTTTACGTCCTGCTGACGTCAATGATTCAAACATTGTTTCCGCAAGTAAACTCGCCAATGCTAACGTAAAAATAAAGCGACAGCAAAGTGGCAGTCTGGTACGTGAACGTCTCCAAAAACTCGCTCCGCTACTTGGTAAGGAAAAATCTGGACTCTTGGGTCGTCTTAGTGATTTATCCAAAGGTAGCTCTAAATAATTAGCCATCAGTTTAAACTGAAAGGTTTTGTCTGCGTGGTATTTACAGCATGGTCTTTAGAAAATACATGAACATTCTCCTTCCAATTTGAATAATATTATTCATTTCCTTCAAAACCCGCAGCTTAATGAGTTGATTATAAATGCTCAGCTGTATCCTGCTATTAGCAAATTGAAGAACTTATCTGAGCAATAGAAAGCTACTCATCCATGTCTGTTTTGCTTAAGCAGTGCTCTTCTGATAATGTTGCTTCCGATTAATATTACATTCCGTTTTTTACGTATTTTTGCTATAAATAGAAGTTACACCAAAATTTTCTAATAGTTTTCTTATGATTACAGATACGACCAACTCCGGCCTTTCCCAACTCGAGAGACAACTGGAATTACTGAATACATTTAATCTGCAGGTGCCATGTAACCCACAAGGCGAGTTTGCAGAAGCCGGATTTAAAACATTACTGCAATCCCTCAGTACGACTAAAATCAGTGATTCCCTGCGTGGCTCCTATCACACAGAACAGCTAAAAAGTTGGAAAGAATATGCACAAAGGGAATTTAATGAAATGGGTCGGATAAACCGCTTACGATTAGAAAGTCTGATGCAGCTTTCAGATGAAGAAATGCATCGAACTATGTTTGAAGGCCTGCTCATCTTTGATATTAATCCTGAGGATTCACCTCCATTGGAAGTATATGAAAAGACAGGCAAGTATAATGATGATGGAAAACCTGTAATGCGTAGTATTGCATTTGATGTTTTTCAAAAAGATGCAATACACGGCATAGCAGGAATCGAAAGATTTTTACCCTCACATGCAATCAAAGGCGAGGCCGGAATGGATGCTCATCTGGAGCAGGAATTTGCCGGTAAAGACCTCGTCAGTCATTTTAAACAAGATTCAGGCAAGATGATTAAGGCTCTCACAACCATCGGTAGTTTGGGAGGAATCGGACACAAACCAGATTCAGACATGGATGCGCAGGTTATCATCAACACAAATCCCGAATTTCAATTCAACTGGAATGACGCGGATTTTTTGGTGGCAATGATTGCAAATGTAATGGAGTCTTTTTATGATAATTACTTCCGCACTTCACTAACATCAAAAGAACGTACCGAATTACATAATTCTGCAATTGAGACTTTGAAAGAAAGATCCAGTATAGGTCTCAACGAAGATGAACAGGGTGCGATAGATACTATCTTTGCCAGTAGTTTCCGCAAGGAGTTAAGAAATTTAATTCAAGTTCATTTACAAAATTGTCCTGCAGAAGATCAAAGAAATATTTTTCAGAAAGCAGTCATCACGACTTTAAATGCTTTTCCTGATTGTGAAGATTTACTGTCTCCGCTTAATAATTTTTTCTCATTTATAAAAATTAATGCCGGAGATCTTCAACAAAAAGCATTCCCATTTTCACTGAAGAATTTTAATAAGGACATAATTTTGAAATGGTTAGTCCAGTTTTATCGCCATACTTTTCTAGATGATGCCGGCGCACGTCAGGTTTTATGGCGCTATGCGATCAGCAACAACATGTCTCCGGATACTGTTCCTGAAGAAAAACAAGTCGATTGTTATTTAAAAAGTTTGACACATAATTCTCAGTTGTCTCTGTTACTGAACGAGTTTTTTGAGCACCTCTCCAACAAGGTTGCTTATACTTCACGTGCAAATGTTACAGAAGCAATAAAAGTGCTGAGACAGCACTTCAGTACTGAAAGTTTTAAACTAGACGAAGGTTTGGAAAAACAGATTATGTCAAAGCAGGAAGTCAGCTACAGTAACAGAATGGTCAAGCTGATTGAAATTTTTTCGGACAGTCAGGCTAAGGACGTTGAAGCTGATATTGAATATCCATTACATCTCAAAATACAGCAGGCCACGGCTTATCTCACGAAAAAGTATCCGACCACAGAAATATATTTTTTCACCAATATTTTGCGTAAACAACGCAACGGTCATCATACCCCTTTTTTAGTTTCGCCTGAAGGTAGTATGGCTTATTCGTTGATGCTTAACGATTTTCTGCTAAATCCTGCTGCCATGATCTGCGGGATCACGCCGATGCCTTTTGACTTGCCTAAGAGTTTTAAAATTCTTTCTTCAATTGGTGTTTTTCCGGAAGAAGACTGGACCCTCAAACAAAATCTTGTTGCAGAATATGAATTAAAGGGGAAAGCAGTTGATCCTGAAAGCGAAGGGGAGAAAGAAAATATTGCGGCAGAAAAGAGTCCCATTCTGGAACAAGAAACAGAGTCATTTGTTCTTGGTAAACTCCCAAACTGGGGGGAAATTATCATCCCGCGTGAGATGTTCCTCGGACACGCACTGCCTATATTTTTACGTGAAAGTGAGAAAATCAGTCACCGTAATCTTCCTAAAGCATTACTAAACTGCTGGTGGCTGGAGATGATTGTCTGCATTGACAAGGAGAACGATTTACCAACAAGTCTCACCCGGCTCTTATGGAATCCTGAAGGTAGAAACTTTATCAAGGAACAGCGTAAAGGGCCGTTGATCGACGCGATCATAAAGATGGAAGAAGATTATCCCGCACTGCAGCTTGATCCGTGGTGGTTGAAATTTACTGAGATGTTGATCCGATTCGAAAGCTACGAACAGGAGGAAGAGGAAGAACCGGATTTTGAACTCAATACTCTTTCTGAGACTCAAAAGAATATTGTATTTTGCTTTTCGCAGCACATGCGTATTTCTGATGTTATTAATTTTGGAGATGAAGGAAGACCATTCTTTCAAGATGAGAATGCAAGCTGGCGCAGTAGAGCATTAGTTGATTTCTATAATATTTTCTTTTCTGTTCCTGAAGACCGGCGTGAACTGATTCGCTTTTCGGAGGGTCGTGACGATGCGGGTAACAAAGTGGAAAAAATGCTCAAGAAACTTTTTCTTGAGTCGATGACACGTGTAGAGAAAAAACTTTGCAAGATAGGACACACACGCGCGCTAACGAAAATATCGAACCAACTGGCACGCTTGAGCGAGAACGGTTTTGAAAAAGAAAAAACAACAGAATTTCTCAGCCCTTTGCTAGACGTTGTTAATCAACGTGTTTCCATAGAAGACCGAAAAGTTTTGGTAAAACTTAAAAATAAAGTTCCACTTAATAAAATTGAGCAAATGCAGGCCAAGATTGTCTATGAGGAATTACAAAAACTAAAAAGCGTGCAAGGAGACATTGTTGATTATTTTTCCCAGTTCAGCGTAAAAATGGAAGAAAGCTGGGTCCGGAAAACAATCACAAACGCGAAGGTGAAAATTGCCGGAAATACATTGGAAAATGTAATTTTTAAATTCCATTTCGAGCGAAATTTTGAAAGAAAACCCTTTCAGGTTCCTTTGCCTATTTCAAAGAGTTTGAGTATTCCACGTTCCAGGATAAAGGTTGAATTTATCCGTAAAAGTGCTAAGTGGCAATTCAGCTCAATGTTGAGTAGCAAAGAAGCCGGAGGTTCCGATTTACTTTCTAATAAAGATAATTCAGCAGAAAAAGTAATGCCGATGTTCGAGGCAAACTTGGTAGAAGGGCTTGCCCGCTGTACTTTTAGTGGATATGTAGGTTTTGGTGGAAAACATCTTTCTACCTTTGAAAAACCTGCTGCACAAGTTCATAGTGATATTGCAATGAATCCTGTTTCAGGAGGAACATTATTTACCTTGGCTACTGAAATAAAAAAATTTTTTGACTCTTTTAACGTTTCATCGCGTGAATTAATGGCAGACATACATTACATCCGTGATATTTTCATGATCTGTCACGTTAACAAGCTTAATACTCTTTCACTTATTGTGCGTGATAATCTGGGTGAGCAATTTGTGATCAACTTTGATATACATAAAATTGCCAT
>JACNKY010000321.1 GCA_014381795.1 Pseudomonadota bacterium
CTGATTGTTCCAGGTTCCAAATTGTCAGTAATTTCACCAATTTCCGCCAGCAAGTCAGCAGGTTTAAAAATTCCTAGTTTACCTCCTGTGCGTTTAGCGCTGGAATCCGCAGAATGTTGCTTTGCCAGTTCTTCAAAACTAACTCCGCTTTCGAATGCCAACCGAATTGTCTTAACTTTGGACTGAACTTCTGTAGTTGAACCCTGCAAAAGTATCTGTGCCAAACCTACTTTACGTTCCTTGCGCAGTTGTTGTTTACAAAAAAGTTCTATTTCCGCTGCTTCCAGTCTAATTCTTGATTCAACTTCACGGCTGATAACGTGCTGTTTTTTAAATTCACGGGCAAGTTGTTCCTTTAAGTCTTCTTCTGCATAAACCTCTAACAATTGTGGTTGGTCAGCAGCCAGACGATCCAAACGTGATTCTATTTCCTTTGCTCCGGGGGTAATTTTTAAAGCTTCCGCACGGTCCAAGAGTAGCATTTCCTGCACCAGATTAGTCAGCAGTTCTTTAGCCTCTTCGGTCTGTGTTTTTTCCACAGATGTTTCGCGTGCCTTTAGTGCCGTCGCTACATCCTGCGCTTCTGTACGTGTGAGCATCTGGCTGTTGACGATCAGATAGATACGATCAAGCACCAGCACTTGTGCATGTGAGGGTGTGACAAAAAAACCTATACTTAAAGAAATGAAAACTAATAAAAAACGTGAGATATTGTTAAAGTGCATAATCATTCTGAAGGGTTGCAGTGTGTTTGCGACGTAAATTGAAGGCTTGTTTTTTAAGTTTTTTAAGAGGTAAACGTGACAGAGTACGTATTTTACTCACGGTCATGCGTTTAAATAAACGATTATCCAAATAATATTCTGTAACTTTAGCATATGTCTGCCAACGGTAGGTTTCATATTCTTTGAAAACGATTGTTAAATCCAGCGAGCTTCCGTCTTCCTGCCAAATCTTGTTATGCATAGAGGACAATTCGTAGGTTTTAGGATTGAGTAAAGCATAGTGTCCGGATTCCAAGTTTCCTATGCGTATAAAAACGTGATTATCATCACGAATATGATATGCTACCTCTTTGCTGACAATTCCAAATTCCTGCAGTGCACTGCTCCGTTTTTTCTCATATCTTGAACGAAAACGTAGTTGACGCGGTAAAATGTCAGCGGTCAAAAAACTGCGGTTGTCATTCAAAGAAATAGAGAGCAGATCAGCTTCGTTTTCATAATAAAAATGTAATAACCCACCTTGTTCGTCCTGAGTTTCCACCACCAGAATCTTACCGTCTTCCCAATGAATGAGCTGTTTGTAACTCCGTGCAGGCAGTTCAATTGGACGTGTTGGTATTTCAGCGTCAGCATTTTTTATAAAGGGGTCAAAGACTTGAACAACGGTTTCCATCCTCGCTTCCTGCCAACTCATGCCCTTCTCCATTTGGAACATTAAATCATCCCAGTCAAGAGGATAAAAAGCGGCGGTTGTGCTACTGAAGTTGAAGAAAATTACAAGTAATAATATTGTCGAATTTCTTATTAAAATCAAATATCCTCTTTTCATTAATGCCTGTAAATGTTACATTCAAGACTGTCATTTTTTACTGAAATGCGCAATCCTGAACCTCTTGGAGTTGCCGAATTTTCAGCATGCTGAAAAAGAACGAAGAATCGTCCGTACTATCTTTAAACTCACATCATAAAATCTGGAGTGAAAATGCTAAAAAATAACCTCATTATTTCAACTATACTCAGCCTGATTCTGCTGTTAAGTGGGTGTGCTGCTAAAGAGGTAGCACCTAAACCGGAAAATTTTCTCACTCTTGCCGATTTAACAGGACGTGTCACTCTTAAAGAGGATTCACCGGGAGCGCGTGTAATCAGGATAAAGGCCAAAGCTTTCATTAAGCGGAATGACATTCGTGCCGCCAAAGCTAAAGCGATGGAAACAGCTAGTGCCCAGGCAGTTGATGCGATGGTGCGTGAATTGCTGCCGGACGAAGATTACAATAATAATTTTGCAGATATAGAAGAATATCTTTCTAAAAATATACAAAAGTACATCGTCAGCAGTGAAGTCAATGATGAGAAAAAAATCTTTGGCGGAAAATATTATGGTCTTGATACAGCCCATAAAGTCAACCGACAGAAAGTCCTAGTGGCTCTACAGAAAGACCTCAAACTGATCAACAACAGCGCAAGCACTCTTGTACCTGTAATTACCGCCAAAAAGAACATTGACCTTTCCAAGTCAGGATTCACTTTCAGTGATTTGGAAGAGGCGTTGATGAACCAGATTCAGACTGATTTGAATCAACGTGGATTAAGAGCGATGGATTTCCGCAACGCTGTGACTTCTGTACAGACTGATGAAAAAGTAAAAAAACAATTTGCGAAAATTTCCAAAGAACAGTTCATGGCAATTGTTTCCGGAAGTGCCGCAGATAAAGCACTGCTCAATACACAGCTCCAAAATGCGGAAGAGTTTTACACAACTGGTCTCAGTTTGTTGAAACTGATGGCAAAGGTGGTGGTTGAAGTTAACATTTTCGCGGTCAGTGGTAATATCAAAGGTGATATGGCACTTTCAATGAATGTGACTGCAAAGAATGTTTCCACCGGACGCGGAGGGGCTTTTGCAAACTCAGTAATCAATGTTGCCAGACGCGGCGGTCCAAGTGTAATACCTTCAGCCATGATTACCGGATTGGTTAAAGATGCTTATGGAGCAATGGAGGAAGAATTCATTCCACAGATACTCAAGGAAATGTCTACCATCTCAATCGGTGGAAAAAGATTGATTGCCTACGAATTGGTGCTTAAAGATTTTAGCAGCGCAGAAGTAAGAAAATTGCGGACAAAGCTGAAACAGAGCGGCAGTGACGATTTCCGTTACATCAGTTACGATAATTCAGTGCCGACGATTGTGACTATCATTGTCCGGCATGCTGGTAATGTGGAAGATCTTGGTGACAAAATTATGGAAATATTTGACTCTTCCGGAATCAATGCGAAGGAACCGATTGTCGCACCGGATTTAACAGACCTTGTTTTTGTACGACTTCCTGATGAAGAGTAAAACGCTGTCTTACTTAAAATAAAAAACATTAGCTACAGAAAAAGGAGTTAAAATGCTTAAAATAAAACACACAGCCGCTTGGACAGTATTGAGCCTGCTGATCATGCTGGTTTTTACCGGTTGCGCCAGTATCGAAAAAGCAGAGGGCCTGCACCGACAGGGAGAAAAACAGGAAGCTCTTGAGATGGCAATTTCCCTGTTGGAAGATGACAGTGCAAAAGTTCGTTTACGGGCGGTTAAACTAGTCGGAAAAATAGGAGGACCGAAAGCAGGACCGGCTTTACATCAGAGATTGGCTGAAGAAGATGCACGGGTACATCGTGAGGTTGTGCGTAATTTGGGTCGTCTAAAGTATGAACCGGCGATAGAAGATCTTGCTGACCTAGTTCCGGAAGCCAGTGCAGATCTTGTGCGTGCGCTTGCAGATGCTTTCAGGGATTATGGTAAGTCCGGAATTGATATTGTTGTATCACGCTATGACTCACCCAGCCAAAGTTCTAGTCGAGCAGCTTATAAGGATTTGATGATTGCAATCGGACCTGAAATTGCGGACTCGATCAGCAAGTTGCTAAAAGGGCGTTCATTCTATGATAATCGAGATACTTTTGATATTCTGAGACGCATAAAAAATCCACGTGTTGCAACTTTGATGATACCTTATCTTGCGGATGAGGAGGTTGCGGAGCAGGTAATTGAAGCTATGAAACAACTCGGTAGCAATGCGGTTGAGGCAACAATTACTGCACTCCAGATACAAAAAAAATCCGGAGAACTGCTGGTAACTGAACGTCTAATCCGTATTCTGGGCTTACTCAAAGCCAAGTCAGGAATAGATATGCTTGAAGGTTTCAGTCAGCATGACAGCGAACGTATCCGCAATGCAGTCGAACAGTCCCTGTTTCAGATCCGTGGTTTCTAATCCATAACAATTATTAAATAGTTGATTATTAAAGATAGTTGGCTTTTAACAGCCTTCTGTCATTTTTCCTAACTATTAGAAAAATTTTCTAGAAAATTACTATGAAGATTCTGATAGCTGGATTCCAGCACGAGACCAACACCTTTGCCCCCACAAAAGCGGATTGGGAAGACTTTGTTCAAGGCGGAGGAATGCCTTGCATGACACATGGCAGCGATGTGCTGGATTTGCGTGGCATCAACATTCCTATGGGCGGTTTTCTTGAGGCGATGCATGGCACTCCTCATGAGCTGATACCTGTGATTTGGGCCAGCGCGTGCCCATCTGCGGATGTTACTCGAGACGCTTTTGAGCGGATTGCTGGAAAGATAGTCAAAGCGGCGTCCGAAAAGCGTCCCGATGCGGTCTACCTTGATATTCATGGTGCTATGGTTGCCGAGCATGTAGATGATGGTGAAGGGGAATTAGTGAGAAGGATACGTCAGGTTGTAGGGCCAAAAGTTCCTATAGTCTGTAGCTTGGATCTCCATGCTAATGTAACAGAACTGATGTTACAACAGGCTGATGCACTCGTTGCCTACCGCACCTATCCACATGTTGACATGGATGAAACAGGTGTGCGAGCTGCTGAATTACTGAAAATGTTCATGGAAGGTGGCAACCGTCTCTCCATGGCATGGAAACGGATACCTTTTCTAATGCCATTGCACGGACAATGTACTGAGATGGACCCAGCCAAGAGCACCTATGAGCAGCTCGGATTGTTGGAGCAGGGGAGCATCACTAGCCTGTCTTTCGCTCCTGGATTTCCTGCAGCGGATTTTCCTGAATGTGGTGGTGTAGTCTGGGGATATGGAACGAATAAGACCGAAATCGAAGCTGCCGTAGATTCGCTGACAAATCACGTTAACGAAAGGGAAGCGGACTGGTGGATTGATCTCTACAAGCCGGACGAAGCAGTTCAGGAAGCAATGCGTCAGTCAAAGATGGCGGACCGACCGGTGGTAATTGCGGATACTCAGGACAATCCTGGAGCTGGAGGTAACTCGAACACGACTGGAATGCTACGGGCCCTGGTGAAGAATCAGGCGCAGGACGCAGCGCTTGGGGTGCTGTTTGATCCTGATGCTGCTAAATCCGCTCACAACACTGGAATTGGAAAAACCATCACACTTGGCTTGGGTGGAGAATTAGCTCTTGGAGATCAACCTTTTGAAGGCACGTTCACCATAGAACACCTCAGCGATGGTAACCTGACTGTCAAGGGGCCGATGATGAGGGGAGCAAAGATCAGTCTTGGTCCCACTGCGTGTCTGCGGATCGACGGTATCCGGATTGTTGTTGGTTCAAGCAAGGTTCAAATGCTAGACCGAGAATTGTATCGTGTCGCCGGAGTGGAACCTGAGCAAATGAAAATTCTGGTTAACAAAAGTTCGGTTCACTTCCGTGCCGATTTTAGTCCTATCGCCCATAGTATTCTCGTTGCGGAATCACCTGGCCCAATGATTGCGGATCCAATCAATCTCCCATGGAAACGTCTCACTCCAGGAATTCGTATTCGACCCAACGGACCAATATTTGCGGGGTGAACTATCCAAGCAAGCTCCGTATTAATGGCCTCCAACGCAATCCCATGCCGGCATCATTCATATATTTAGGGGCTTTCTCTGGAGTTTTAAAGTGGTCTGGTTTGTGCCATGTCTTACTATCGTGAGGCTTTGCTCATCGAATCAGCTAATGCAGCAGTTCAAGATGCAGTCAAAAGAATTAAAGCAACAACTACTGTAAATACAAAATCTACTTAAGTGAGTTGCCACATGGATGCTTATTTTTGTGAAGAGCATCAAGACTTAAGAGTCTTTTAACAAAACATCCTGCAAAAATAACTGAAAATATGATTTAAACTAAGCAGAAAAAACTACATAATTCCTCCATTTTTATCTTCTCCTCGCAAATATCGACTTTTTTAAAAATAAAGTAATTTAAATTTTACCAAAAATGTCGTATTTTTTACCACCACTGGTAAAAACTGAAAACTATAAATTAACAATCTATA
>JACNKY010000322.1 GCA_014381795.1 Pseudomonadota bacterium
AGTTGTACAACTGCTCAAGAGATATGCTCCTGAAGCAGTGTAGCGTCCTATCAGTTCCGGATTTTCTGAATAAACCTCTGCCACTTTGCGGCACTGCATTGCGGAAGAGTAAGGCATATTAATATTTTCCGCATACCACGATTTTATTTGTTCTGTAGTGAGTTTAGATTCCCTGAGCAGGGAATGCAGGGAAATTAAATGCAGCCCCAGCAAAAAATAGTCATCCGCGATATTTTCAATAAATTTATTTATCCGGCTGATTACCTTCTGTACCGGAGGTGAACTTTCTTGTGGCGAGTCTTCCGTAGAGTCTATCTTCAATTCAGGAAGATAAAAAAGCGTTTGTATCCGTCCAACAGGAAGTGATGGAGCTGCAGGAATCGAGACATTTTTCTTAGTTCCTTCACGCCGAATTTCGCGTTGTGAAAGCAGGTTTATTTTCAGTCCTTTACTCATTTAATTTGTCTCAACTAAGCTTTTATTTCTGCAGACTAAATGTTCTTATCTCAGTCTTTTTGGAGTTGTACAATCCGGCGCATAATTTCCCTGCAAAGCAGGTCATACATTTCCGCCCCACGCGTGTGCCCTTTGCGGTAGTCAAAAATATTTTGTTGAAACGCCGGTGCTTCCTGAATTGAAACAGACTCTTCAATCATTCGTCTGAACAGCAAATCCGGCCACCTTTCACGAAGTCCCGCAGTAATAGTTTGCGCCAACTTTGTCCGTGATTGTGAACGGGTGATCGCGATTCCCAGTACTTCTGCTTTGCATTGACCAAGCATGCTGGCTTTGAATTCGTCAATGTAGCTCATTATTTGATCACAACCACTAAAACCCAGATAATCTGTCACCACCGGAACAATCACATAATCCACGTACATTAAAATATTTTTGCTGACTTCACTCCAACTGGGTGCGGTATCAATGATCACTATTCGGTGATTGATTGATGAAAGCAGATTTGTGAAAAGCGAGTCCTTGAAACTGGTATGACTGAGATAACTTGAAGCCTCAACCATCGCTTTACCGCCGGAAGGTAAAAATGACAAGTGACGATCAAGTTGAATAAATTCAAAATCACTGACCTTACCTAAAATTACATGGGCTAGATTACAGTGATGATCACGCTGAAAAGTTGTAGTGACATTAGCCTGAATGTCTGAATCAATCAAAAGGACATCACGTCGGGCTTTAGCAATTCTGGCAGCTAAATTGATTGCAAGAGTGGTCTTGGCCTGACCGCCCTTCATGGTCATGACAGCAATTTTGATACTCACCGCTCCTCTATTTTAGACATTCTCAATCAACAAAAATATTAAAAAAACGAAGGTTAAAAACTACCATGTCTACGACTAAGAACACAAGACAGGAACAACATTGCTGAGTATACAGACCTTTCCCGGTTGCATGAATAAAAGCTGAGTTCCTCAAGCGGAAAAAGGCTGCGGTGTATAGACTTCACAAGCAGGAGGAAGCCAGACGCCTTGTATCTGCAAAAGACGCAGCCGATATAAATACGCGGCGCCTGACATAATGTGCCATGCTACTTCTACAGTTTTGCGGTTGGAAACCTCTTCCAAATACGAACCCTTAACCCAATCATTGAATGCACCCATTGCAGGTCCGGCCCAGATTTGATAATCCGCCTCACGCCCCTGCTCACCGGAATTTGACCATCGTGAAGACAAACCGAGATACCAACGAAATATCAACGCCATTTTCCGCTTTGGATGATCCTTCGCACGTTCAATCTGATGCGGATCACGGGCATTAAAATGCTCCTCGGTCTGCCGCCAGATTTCATCAAGTGAACTGCGGAAAACCTGCTGTTCCAGTTTTAAACGTTCCTGCTGCGGAATTTCTTCGATGCTTTCATAGTTTTTATATAATTCATACAACTTTTTGGCCCTCATCGGGAACATGGTTCCACGCTTCAGCACTTGTAATTCCACCCCCATTTCAAACATATCAGCTGCGGGAGCCATCGTCACATCCGTCATTTCTGCCTGTGCTAACAGATTTTTGCTGTGCTTTGACGCTGCCGCTTCCAAGCAGGATTGGTTAACTGATCCTGTAACTACATAAGCTGCTCCCATCATAAAGGCCGCCAGTGCGGAAGCCGGAGTTCCGATACCTCCTGCCGCTCCTACCCTGATTGCCTGAGGGTAGCCGTATTTGCGCTGAAATTGTTCCGCAAGGGTCAGAATAGCTGGAAGCAGCAACACAAGCGGACGATTGTCTGTGTGACCTCCGGAATCAGCTTCTACTGTAATATCGTCCGCCATCGGAACATGCCCCGCGAGCTGCGCCTGTTCCTCTGTAATGCTGCCATCTTCTACTAATCTCCGGAGAATTGCATCCGGCGCCGGAGCCATAAATTTTGAAGCCACTTCGGTGCGTGATATTTTAGCAATGACCCTGTTTTTAATAACTAGCTGATTTTGCGAGTTACGGCCTAAACCAGCAGCGCGGTAACGTACGATATTTGGAGTCAGACCAAGAAAAGCAGAAGCCTCAACAGTTGTCACACCATACTTCAAAAACATATCTACTGCTCCACGTTCAATTGCGTCTTCGCTGGGACTGTGGATGAGATTGAAAGCATACGGTCCATTCGGCAAAGCCTGCTGGATTGTCTTAATTGCTTCTTCGATGCGTGACGGTACCAGACCGGCTGCACCAAATGAGCCGAGTAAACCTGCTTTTCCAGCAGCAATAACCAGTTCCTCAGAAGCAATTCCATTGGCCATCGCACCCGTCATGTAAGCCATATTAAGCCCGTAACTCTGCATGAATTCCGGATCTCCAAACTGGCCGACCTGCATTGCAGGTACTTGAGCTAAAGCTGTCATCGAAGTTCCGGAAGTTGAATCAGTCACGTCCTCACCAAGACACACCCCTAAAGTCGATTCGTTTTGTACTACATGAATTACCTGGTTCAAATGCAGTAATTTATTACGAATATCTTCTGCAGAATTTGCAACATTGCCCGTAACTACAGACACACTTTCATTGGTTGCAGAAATTTTAGTACTGAGGCGTATTTGACTCATTTTTTCTTGCATTCAAAAGATTATTTTGATGAATCTGTAATTAGCGATCAATTTTCAACACCGCCATAAACGCTTCCTGTGGCACTTCGACAGAACCTATCAGTTTCATCCTTTTTTTACCGGCCTTTTGCTTTTCCAGCAGTTTGCGTTTACGGCTGATGTCACCTCCATAACATTTTGCAGTAACATCTTTACGCATCGCACCTTGAGTTTCACGGGCAATGATTTTTGCACCGATTGCAGCCTGGATTGCAACTTCATACATCTGTTTAGGAATAAACTCTTTGATTTTTTTGGCCAGTTCACGTCCACGGAAAGGTGCCTGATCACTGGGAATTATCAGCGATAATGCGTCCACCATTTCACCATTGAGCATAATATCCAACTTTACCAGTCTTCCCCTGCGGTAGTCAATCAACTCATAGTCAAAAGATGCATATCCGCGTGAAACTGATTTCAGCTGGTCGTAAAAATCCAGCACAATTTCATTTAAAGGAAGTTCATATTCGAGCATAACACGATTTTGCGAAGGATATTCCATATTTGTCTGGACACCTCGACGCTCCTGCGAAAGTTTCATAATTCCACCAACGTATTCCTGTGGAGTCAGTACACGACCCCGAATATACGGTTCCTCTATATAATCTATTTCCATTGGAGAAGGCAGCTGAGACGGATTATCAATCCGGATGGATCCACCTTTTTTAAGATGTACCTGATACACCACACTTGGAGCAGTTGTAATCAGTTGCAGATCAAATTCACGCTCCAGTCTTTCCTGGGTAATTTCCATATGCAAAAGTCCGAGGAATCCGCAACGGAAACCAAAACCAAGTGCCACGGAAGTTTCGAGCTCATAACTCAGCGAAGAGTCATTAAGAGCAAGTTTACGTAATGCTTCTTTGAGTTCTTCATATTGTTCTCCCTCCACTGGAAAAATTCCGCTGAAGACCATCGGCTTTGCTTCTGCATAACCAGGCAAGGCATCTTTACACGGATTTTCAACAGAAGTGACCGTATCTCCAATTCTGGTGTGACCAATAGTTTTAATTGAAGCACTTAAAAATCCTACTTCACCTGGCCCAAGCTCCACTCGTTCCTCTCTAAAAGGTGTGAATACTCCAAGCTGGACAACCTCATATTCTTTTGCAGTTGAGATAAAACGGATATTGTCTCCAACTTCTACTTTTCCTTCCATGACACGTATCATGATTACTATACCAAGATAGGAATCAAACCATGAATCGAAAATCAGCGCACGTAAAGAGGCATCCCTTTTTCCTGCAGGTGGGGGAATAAAGTCCACAACTTGCTGTAGTACTTCATGAATTCCAATTCCCTGTTTAGCACTTACCCTAGCAGCAATACTTGTATCCAATCCAATAATGTCTTCAACTTCCTTGCATACCCTATCAGGTTCTGCAGTCGGCAAGTCAATTTTATTCAAGACAGGTAATATTTCCAAATCATTTTCAAGAGCCAGATAAACATTGGCCAGTGTCTGCGCCTCAACTCCCTGCGCTGCGTCAACAACCAGCAAAGCACCTTCACAGGCCGCCAGTGACCTCGATACTTCATAGGTAAAATCAACATGTCCGGGAGTGTCGATCAGGTTCAAAATATATTCATTTCCGTCTTCTGCCTGATAATTCAAACGTACAGTCTGTGATTTTACTGTAATACCGCGTTCACGCTCAATATCCATGTTATCCAGCAACTGCTCCTGTGATTCACGATCTGTAACTGCACCTGTCTCTTTCATCAGACAATCTGCCAACGTTGATTTTCCGTGATCAATATGTGCTATGATGGAAAAGTTACGGATAAATTTTGGATCAGGCGTTTTTATGTTCATTTATAATTCTACAAATTATGATAAAAAAATCAGCTCTCTCGACAAAAGCTCTGCTCTGCACTCTCTAGCAGTTTGAGTAACTCTTTCACAGTCTGGACTGCAGAAAGAAATGCGTTAAACTGCAGTCTTTAATAATTAATGAAAGTTCAGCATGAGATGATAGTAATATCCTGCTTATAAAATGACACATTTACGTCAAAGAATCGAGGACAGACTGTCAGCAGTGTAAGTTTAGAGAGCTTACTTTCTGCTTCCTGAATAAGCATTCTGTCTTTCATATTAGCGTAAATCTGCTATCGTTTTGCTAATGATTCACGAAACAATATTTTAAATATGCCTGAAACCTCCAAGAGCAAACACAGACCAGAAAAATACAAATTTGGGCACCGGCTTGAATTTGCACTTTTCAACAGCTTGAAACGTTGGGGTGAGGGTGCATCTGAAAAAAGACTTCGACAAGGAGCATTCCTGCTGGATCTCCTGCTCTATCACGTTTTACGCATTTGCCGGAAAATAGTCTCAATCAATCTGGAACTCGCATTTCCGGAATTATCAACAAAGGAACGTGAAAAAATTGCTCGTGCAAACTACCGCTGGTTCGCGCGTTTTTGCATGGACGTTTTGCACATGGATGCCTGGCAGGGTTTCACCGCAAAAGTGACGCACTTTAATAATTTGCAAATCCTGGATGAAGCTTTAACAGAAAATAAGGGTGTGCTTCTTGTCAGTGGACACTTTGGTAATTGGGAGATGATTCCATCTGCTCTCGCAGAACTTGGATATCCTGTAAGCATGTACGTTGGCCGGCAAACCAACCCGCTCACAAACGAACTTCAAAATAACGCACGTGCCAATTTTGGTGTTCAGACAATTGATAAAGGTAAAAGAGCGACTTTGCAAATGGGTAGAGCACTTGCTGCTAACAAGATCATCGCCATGTTGATTGATCAAAATGATAATAAATCCGATCTTTTTATTAATTTTTTTGCTAAACTTGCTTCCTCCAGCAAAGGCACCGCCGCATTTCATTTGCTGCGTAAGAGTCCGGTTATACTCGTAACCTGTCCTTATGTTGGAGACAAATTTGAGATTACTTTTCAACGTATCTCTTTTGAACTTAGTGGTGAACAGGAA
>JACNKY010000251.1 GCA_014381795.1 Pseudomonadota bacterium
AGTGAATACGGCTACGTTCAGCTTTCCACCGGAGACATGCTTCGGGCAGGCTGTAGTTCGGGATCTGTAATTGGTTTGGAGTTAAAAGCTGTGATGGATGCTGGTAATCTGGTTTCTGACGAAATCGTGATTGGTATTGTTGAGGAACGCATCTTTCAAAATGACTGTGCCGCTGGTTATATGCTTGACGGTTTTCCGCGAAACAAGGTGCAGGCAAAAAAACTTGAAGCTATGCTTGCCGGCCAAGATCAACAGATTGATATAGTTCTGCGTTTGCTGGTGGACGATGACATTGTGGTCCGTAGGATTGCCGGTCGTCGTTTTCATGTAAAGAGTGGAAGAAGCTACCATGTTGAATTTAATCCTCCTCAAATTGCCGGTAAAGATGATCTCACCGGTGAACCACTGACTCAGCGTGCGGATGATAATGAAGTGATTGTGCAGTCCCGACTTAACATCTACCGTGAGCAAACTGAGCCTTTAGTTAAGTATTATAAAGAAAAAGGTATTCTTGTTTCAATAGAAGGCATAGGCACTCCTGATGAGATTTATGCCAAAATCAAGACCGCTCTAAATCAATAATCTTTCCAAATTCGCAAAATATTTCTGTTATACAAGATCGAGAGATCCTGTTATGAAACTTCCCGCTTTGCTGTTATAATGAATAATTGCTGAAATAAAATATGGTTAACTTTACTTTAGACGAAGTCATTAAACTAAGTCTTTAGGAAATTTAAAAATGGAAACAGTCAACATTCATCAGGCAAAAACTCATCTCTCATAACTTTTAGGCAGGGTGGTCGAAGGAGAAGAGATAATAATCGCGACAGCACTGAATCATTCAGCCACACTTGTTAACTCAGAAAAATTAAGCCAGTCATGGGACGGGCCGATTAAGAACTGGAATGTCAGAGAATAAAAAAATTATCTAACAAATGAAAGCTGAACCAAAAAAACATGACGTCCTTGTGATTGGCGGAGGACATGCCGGTTGTGAAGCAGCCTTGGCAGCAGCGAGGATGGGAGCAAAGACCCTGCTCGTTACTCAGTCACAAGATACGATTGCGCAAATGTCTTGTAATCCTGCAATTGGCGGAATCGGCAAGGGGCATCTGGTTAAGGAAATTGACGCGTTGGGCGGAGAAATGGGAAAGGTCGCCGATGCGACCGGAATCCAGTTCCGTGTGCTCAATGCTTCACGTGGTGCAGCTACTCGCGGATCACGCTGTCAGTCAGATTTTATGGCGTATAAAACAGTCATGCGGCAGATTCTGGAGAGTCAGTCTGGACTCAAAATTGTTGAAGGCCAGGCAGAGGAATTATTATTTCAAGGCAATCAGGTGATTGGTCTCCGTACTGAGAATGAAGAGCATTTTGCGCAAACAGTTATTATTACCACAGGAACATTTCTCAATGGCCTGATTCACCGCGGAAAAGAACGTGTCGATGCCGGAAGAGTGGAGGAACCTGCTGCAAAAAAATTATCACTTTCACTGGCTAATCAGTCTCTTAAACTGGGACGGATGAAAACTGGTACTCCCGCTCGGCTTGATAAACGCAGTATCGACTGGAGTCAGCTGGGTACACAGCCCGGCGACGAACAGCCGAAAAAATTCTCTTTCTGGGATTCAGAGATTTTACTGCCGCAGGTGCACTGTCATATTGCCTACACAAATGAACGTACGCATCAGATAATCAAAAACAATCTTGCTAAGTCTGCTCTTTACGGTGGCGAAATAACAGGAATCGGTCCCAGATACTGTCCTTCAATTGAAGATAAAATAGTCAAGTTTGCAGATAAAAATAGGCACCAGGTTTTCATGGAGCCGATGGGTTATGCAGAAGATAGTTTGATGATTTATCCCAATGGACTGTCCACTAGTTTGCCGACCGATGTTCAGGTTGAATTTTTACGCAGCATCGAGGGTCTTGAAAAAGTTGAAATCATTGAACCTGGTTATGCAATCGAATACGATATGCTCGATCCAACCCAACTGAAAGCAACACTCGAATTAAAAGCGGTCAAAAACTTATATCTTGCAGGTCAAATAAACGGTACGACAGGTTATGAAGAAGCAGCTGCGCAGGGTTTGATGGCAGGAATAAACGCGGTTTTAAAAGTACGAAAAAAAGAACCCTTTATCTTGCAGAGAAATGAAGCATATATTGGTGTGATGATAGATGATTTGATTTCACGTGGAGTAATAGAACCATATCGGATG
Organism: Pseudomonadota bacterium; assembly: GCA_014381795.1. Classification (GTDB taxonomy): domain Bacteria; phylum SAR324; class SAR324; order SAR324; family NAC60-12; genus Arctic96AD-7. The sequence continues at coordinate 2,223 of JACNKY010000251.1, forward strand.
TTCACTTCAAGAGCAGAATACAGACTGCATTTGCGCGAAGACAATGCTGACTCACGCTTAAGTCAAAAAGGCTGGGAACTTGGAATTCTGCCGGAAAAATGTTATCAGCAGTTTCAGCAGAAACAACTGCAAATTAATAAGCTGTCAGGATTGGTAAAAGCAAAAAGGATTACACCTACTCCAGCAGTTCAGCAAGAATTGCAGCAGCTTGGAGAATCACCTCTCAAAACAGTGGCAAAGCTTGCTGATTTATTGAAACGTCCAAAACTAAATATTGAACGTATACGTGACTGTGATTCCATCGGCGGTGAAATAGACTGGAACGAATATGCAGATGTAGTGCGGGAACAGGTGGAAATAACTATCAAGTATGCAGGTTATTTGTCAAGACAGGATCAGGAATTAAAACACATTAACCAACTCGACAGAATTGCTCTTCCGGAAGAACTACAATTATCCAAAATTCCAGGACTTTCACGGGAAGTGCTTGAAATATTAGCTAAAACAAAACCTGACACCCTTGGGCAAGCCAACCGTATTGCTGGCATGACACCTGCGGCAATTACTATTTTGCGGGTCCTTTTACGTACCAGAAAAGCAGCTTAATTCTCTGATCAATGTCAAATTCCATCAGCGCTTCAACGTCACACCGTAACGGAGTTATCAGCGTTTTAGTCGCCCTGCCGTTTGTTAGTTTGACCGGTCTGTTTGGCAAATTCTTAACTCTTACTCCATTATTGATTGTACAGGGAAGGACTATTTTTGCCTTTGGAACACTGCTGATTGCTTTGTTCGTTATGCGTAAAAAAATATTTTTCCGGGATTATCGTGAATGGCTCTGGCTGATGCTCAGTGGAACTATTCTTGGAGTACACTGGATTGCTTTTTATGAAGCAATTCAAGTTTCAACTGTAGCAATTGGATTACTATCATTTGCAAGTTACCCTTTATTCACGACTCTGCTGGAACCGCTTTTTTTCAAAGAAGTATTGAGGCGTAACAATCTGTTTGCGGCATTGGTTGTGATTTGCGGATTAGGGATGATGGCCACCTCATCAGAGGATCCGAGTACAATTATTTCCGGTTCAGTTTTAAAGGGTTTGTTGTGGGGACTTGGAGCAGGATTTGGTTTTGCTGTACTTACTATGCTGAATCGCGTCCACGTGCGTAATCATTCACCATTGTTGCTTACCTGCTGGCAAAATGGTTTTGCTGCGTTGGTACTTCTTCCGTGGTCTTTGTCTGAATCATGGATAATCAGCGGAAGAGACTGGGGATTACTGTTCATTCTTGGTGTGATTTGTACAGTTGGAGGGCACACCTTGTTGATTAACGGCTTGCGCCACGTTCAGGCACAGGTTGCAAGTTTGCTGATTGCCGGTTTGGAACCGGTCTTTGCCATTGTGTTTGCACTATTTCTGCTGGGAGAAACTCCATCATTGCAAACTATGCTTGGTGGATTATTGATTGTCGGTACTACGTTTTTAGCAACCAGCAAGGCTAACCTGAAAATAAATACAGTGACTGAATTTATAAAAAAATTATCAGAAAAAAATGAAAAAAGAAGCTGAAAAAAAGAACGAAAGAGCTGTTTCTAATCCAAACTCAGTCAAAATCAATACTGCTGCTGCTAAAAAGCCCATTGGCGTAAGAAGAAAATCGACAAAACCGCTAGAAACGGATGCAGCAGATTCAAAGTACAAAGGCGAAAGAGAGTCAAAGTTTTTAGGATCAAGAGATTCAAAGTACAAAGGAGGAAGAGATTCAACTTTTACTGGATCAACAGCGTCAAAGTACAAAGGTGGAGAAGTTTCAACGTTCTCTGAGGAAGAAATACCGACAGAAAAATCTTTTACTCAACTTCCCTGGAAAAGACAGAGCAATGTTTGGAGTAAAACTGAAGATGAACACACTTTTGGTCCTCCACCTAAAACAAATAAATTTTTGAAACAGCGGAGATCTGCATCTCAAAAGCACATGAGCAGTACATCTTTTGGTGAACAGGGAAAACTCATGCTTGAGGCACTGCGGATTCCGGAAAATGCTCGAAATTTATATGATGTCACTCATGGTTTTCATCCTTACCCCGGGCGCTTTCATCCAGATTTACCGAAATTATTGCTCAAGCAGTTTCCTGCCGGCAGTAAAGTGTTTGATCCTTTTATGGGAGGAGGTACTGTTTTACTGGAAGGTTTATTGTGGCAGCATCAAGTACTGGGAAATGATCTAAGTCCTGTCGCTAATATGGTAGCGAAGGAACGCTGTCGCTTGATTTCAGAAAAAGATGCGGTCCGTGTCTGGCAGGCATTTGTGAATGTGAACGAACGCGTCAAGACCAGAAGTTTTGAAAAACGGAGCGTGCAGCGTTCTAATATTAACTGGCTGAATAAATTTCACCCACCGTATCTGTTTGTTGAACTTTTACACTGGATTGATGGTATTGAAAATCTACGTAGTGCATATGAACGTGATACTTTACGTGCGGTGTTTTCAAGTTTGATTGTTAAATTCTCCAATAAAATTTCAGAAACTTCTACATTCACCAAACCTCCTTCTTTTCCAAAAGGAGCAGTTGGAAAATGGATGGAGCGTAAAACCCAGGAATTGCTCAAAAATCAACTTGAACTGGCCAAAAAAATTCCTAAAACATCTCCTGCAACAATCTGGAACGAAAATATTTCAACACTTGAAGGTCCAACAGAAAATTCGATCGACTGTACAATTACGAGTCCACCTTTCCCTGGAACTTATGATTATCTTGAACTGCATGAACTCCGGATGAAGTGGCTTGATTTTCCTGCAGAACAAATGTTTACTGGTGAAATCACAACCCGTAATTATACTTCGAGACAGTGGAAACAGGTATTTCGAGAATTTATGCTTAAATTACGTCGCTGGACTGCAGAAGAGGGAGTTTGTTATTTGCACTTAGGTGACTGGCTGGAAAGCGGTGAACGTGTCAGTGGTTTGGACTTTACTCAAAAATATTCTGACAGTGTTGGCTGGAAAGTAATGGGAAGTGCTTCAGTTCAGCGTGAAATATTTGATGCTAATTTGCGTCAGGATTTTGGAGAATCAGGTAAGTGGGAACACCTGATTATGTTAAGCAAGTGATGAAAATATCAGTCTTCTTTTTTGCTCACTCCTTTGTCGGGATCAATCAGGAGTGTGCGTTTCTGACCTAAATTGATAACTTTAAGCACCAAATGACCCTCGTTGACATCATCAAAACCTTCTCCATCCATGAAGGCACGTATGGTGATAAGTCCCATAAATTCCGGGTCTGTTAAACTTGGCGGATCAAGACCAATTACTACTCGTGCGAATCCCTGTTCATTCAATAAAAAACGTTTAGGCAGGCGAATGTATTTGTAATCACTTTCAAAGATGACCTTTCCGCTACGTTTGACTGACTTCCCACTGATGCTGTTCTGTAGTTGAACACTGAAATCCAGCTGCTTTGATTTACCGTTCCGAAAATCTAACTCATATTCAGGGCTTTTAAGAGAGAGTAAATTTGGTGTTTGTGCCACATTTTTAGTTAAATCTGTATTACGATCAAAATCAGTCAACCATTGACCTGGATTCAAGATTGCTTTGGAAGAAATGGTACTGACCTCTACCTGACCTTCAGTCAATGAAACAGTAGCTTTATTATTATTCTCAGAGATACGGACGGAAGTACCTTTGATTCCTATAATAGCAGTAGGTGTTCGGATTCTTGTACGTTGAAGACCTTTCACAAAACGTCCTCGCAGAGAGCCGTTTTTAAGTGTCAGCTGAAATTTAAAAGTGCGCTTATTTGTGGATTGTTCT
>JACNKY010000327.1 GCA_014381795.1 Pseudomonadota bacterium
CCCAACCGATACCTCTTTGTATTCGGGCTGGTTTTTTCTTAAAATAAAGTCCTACTCCGGAATATCCCCTTTTTACAGCAAATTCAAACGCACTCTTTAAACCAGCAGGTGCAAGCATCACTTCACTTAACTGCTCAGGTTGTATCCTGGTTTCCTGTAGACAAACCACATCAGCTTCCTGAGCTTTAAGCCATGCAAAAAAACCTTTTGAATCAGCGGAACGGATGCCATTGAGATTTGCAGAAATTACACGCATAAAAGAAATTTGCTGTTTAAATGTATTTTTAGCACGTTCTGAAAAGTTTAGCTTTTGTAATCCTTACTAGATCCAGGATCCAGTTCAGTCATCAGCTTGAGGAAAATTCTAAAGAAATTATATATTTTTGATTCTCTGCGAATTTTGGATAGCCCTTTAGTACCATAAGGGATTTGTTGACCCTGACTCCGGAAACTTTTTTTGACAGGGCAAAAACTTCCTCCTTTATTTCTCCGCCTTTATATATATGCAGGACAGATTCTGCTTTCCTTAAGTCTGCGGTCCAGCGTACCAAATCGATTAGTGGTGCGACAGCCCTTGCGGTCAACTGTGGAAATTTTTGACGCCACGGACGCTGTTTGCCTAATTCTTCTCCACGTCCAAGTACAGCTTGGGCATTTGGTAGTTTTAAGCTTTCGATCATTTGCTGCACAACTTCAATTTTTTTATGTCGTGAATCCAGCAGAGTCAGCCGTAAATCAGGACGCACAATCGCCAGCGGCATTCCGGGTAAACCTCCGCCTGTACCGAAATCACAAACGTCCGCATCAAGGCCGAATTTCCGGAAAATCAACAATGCGAGGCAAGGTAGGATTTGTTTTTCCCACAACAATTCCGTTTCTTTACGAGAAATTAAATTTACTTTTTGATTTACCTCCAACAGTAAAGCGGCCCATTTTTCGAGCAGCTTCCATTGGCTGTCTGAAATATCGAGTCCGTTCTCTAAGCATATTCGTCGGACATTTTCAGCAGTTAGGGGACTTTGATAATCACTCATTTTAGAGTGTTTGCTGGAAGGAGACTGGAGTGGCGCAAATTTCAGCAGAAAGGCTGATTGCAAACTGAATTGATTTCATCTAAATTAGTTTGAGACAGCATGCTTAGCTTCCACGGGGCTTTCCTGAGCTGAAGCCGCTGAGGTGTTCCCTGCTATTTTATCGCCAAATAAAGGATGTCGTGTGGAGTATTTACCGTCTTGTATTATAAACTGTAATCCGAGACGTTTTTCAAGATTAAAAAGCAGAGGTCCCTGAAGATTTACAGTCACATCTTCCATATTTTTGGCCATGGTGACAAGGGCAAAGACAGACAGATCCTTGATACTTTCTGCTTTCAGTTTTTTCAAATTATCCTTGGTCAATTCAAGTTCATAATTTGAAACAGAAACATGCGGTTCAATCATCACAAAAGCAAGCGCCTCGTTATCAACGGCCTGCAGCCAACGGAAAGGTGACGCTGCTTCATCTTCTCTGATCACAAAACGGCGGTCTTCGGAAAAACCTATTAAACCTGAAGGAAAATTTATTATCTGATCCTTTTCTATTTCAATCTCACCGAAACGGGAAGTTTGGATATGCATTATATTTGATTTGATTTAGAGTTTTCCTAAAAGATTCTTGAGTCCTGCTAAAGAAAGTGGCGACTCCTCTGCTGCACGCCTGTTTTCTTCCTGAATGCAAATATATACTTCTTCCCTGTGGATTATATAACTCCGGGGTGCTTCGATTCCAATACGCACTTGTTTACCTTTGACCTCTACCACCGTGATCTTTACATCATCCCCAATGGTTATGCTTTCTCCCGACTTCCGTGTCAGTATGAGCATAGTTGCCTACCTTTTAGACGATTGATTCCTGACTTAAAGGAACTAAATATGTTTCAAAAACTTTGCAGAATTAACGCAGAAAATCCGACAGTGTCGGCTGGATCAAACGTGCACCTGTACTTAGTGAAAGTTTGTTGTTAGCTTCCGCGACTTTCAGGTCCACCGTTGCTTCAGCAATATCGAGATCCTGTATATCCGAAAGCTGACTCTCCTTCTCAAACTGCTGGTTTTCCAATTTTGCCTGAGTTGCATAGAGCTCACGAATGGTGTTTCCCACATCTGCCTGCTGCTTCAGAACCTGATTTTGTGCTAATTCAAGTTCGTCTAAACGATTTGCAATCGCAGTGCCATCATTTGCCAGAAGGGCACGCTCCATGGCAGCAAGCAAAGAAAACGTATCCACTCCGTTTTCGCCTTCACCGAATAAGAGGTCCTGAGCGGTCACATTAACCGGAATGGCAAGCCCATTTGAAATCAGGGCTTCTTTTTTATGAATAGAGCCATTATAGGTAACTTCCGGATTCGGCTGATAGACAAGTTCAATCCCTTCAGGGAATAAAATCCCCAGTGAATCTATATCAAATTCTGCTGATTTCTCTGAATTAAAATCAAATTGTCTTGGGAGAACATTGCCCAGACGACCCTCCTGATCCGAAAATTTAAGCACAACCTGATCATTGGGTTTTCCATCCGGATTAAAAACGTGTGTTACCGGTCGTAAAGTTTGCTCTTTGCTCCATGTTCTACCATCGTCATCTGAAATTTTCACCCTGGCCTGTCCCCAGACTCCGCCTTTGGTGACTTTGATTCGATAATTGTTTGTGGAAAAACCCTCAAATTGTGCCCGAAATTGTTTCACATCCAGTAGCTCACGGATGTCTTTTTGCGTAATCTCTTTTTTCTCTACTTTAGCAGGTTGAAAGATACCGTTTTTTTTCAAAGCTGGAGAAAGGCTTTTAATTCCCGAAAACAAATATAGTTTACCCTCACGCGAGTTTCCTATGTCAAATAATGTTCTGCTGGCTGCAGAAAACTCACGGGCCACCATCTGTCTTGTTTCTTCGTTTGAATCGCTGCCGGACTGTGAAAGCGCAAGTGTACGGATCTGTCCCAACATTTCATTGACACCCGCAATTTCCAGTTCCGAGCGCTGCAGCCAACCGATGTTGTCCTCAACATTCCGGAGCAGTTGTTTCTGCGAAGTTATAGTAGTAACAATATCTTGTGATCTGGCCGCACCTATAGGATCATCGGACGTTTTGTTCAAACGCCGACCTGTAGCCATCTGGACTTGTAAGTCCTGAAGCTTGCCTGAAGATCTTTGTATGTTGTCAACTACGTGATCACGTTTTGTGACCTCAGTCACTCGCATTTAAAAGTACTCTTGGTTTGGGTTTAAGTTTTTCTTAACAGTTTCCAATTTAAAAATGATGAAGACGTAAAAGGTTAAACTGCGGACTTGTTTGTCATTCCCGCGAGAATGGAAATGAAAACTTTTTACAACGATATGATGAAGGTTTCATTTTATTTCTAATAATTTACATATTAATAACGGTTTCCATCATTTTATCAACAGTATTGATAAAACGTGCAGATGCTTCATAAGCTTTCTGGTACTGCATCATGTCCGTCAGTTCTTCATCCATGTTGACTGAACTGATTGAACTCCGAATTTCCTTAAACTGCTTTACCATACTTTCCTGTTGTGCCTGTTCAGTATTATTTCTTTGAATTTTAAGTCCCATGCCTGTGAGTACACCATTGTAATACTCGTCAAAAGTCATGGTCTCATCCCTCATGCTCGGCCTTGTCTGGAGTTTTGCAATTTCCAACGCGATTCTGTTATCTCCTGGAATAAGGTCTTTACCTGTAGAAATATTATTTGTATTCTTAAGAATATGTCCGCTTAACTGAATATCTTCTGCACCTTTAAGAGTATCAAAGAAACTGTTTAATCCAAGAACCTGAGCGAGGCTCGATTGATCTTCTCCAAAAATAAACTTGTAGTCAGTACCACTTTGCAAGAGCAGCGAACCGTCTCCTTCAATAGAAGCCTGCAGTAGTCCAGGATCGTTTACCGTTTGATTGAGACGCTTAACAATATCAGGCAGAGTGTCTTTTCCTGCCTGAACTTCTATCTCATAAGTTTCCAGTATTTCATTGTGAGGATCAACCAGATGAAGCTGAAAAATACCGTCTTTCAGGAAAGGCAGAGGCTGATTAAGTGCAGCTGAATTTAAACCGAAAGTACTTTTCATCATCTCTGTCGCGGAATTAATTCCTGTACCGGAAGCGTGAATTTTGTTAACCTTTCCCGCAAGATTGAAAGCTATTTCGTCAAGATTTTTCTGGTACTCTACGATTGTTTCATCACGCATTCTTAACATTTCGGCCATTTCACCTTCACGAAAAGTTCTGGTCAAATCACGACGGTTATCGTTTGTTGAAACACCGTCTATGTTAAGCATACCCAGCTCACCGCCCTTCAAATTTCCTTCAAGTTGATAGTGGTTATTGCCTTCAACCAGAGTCCAGTCACGACCGATGATAACCGTGGTACGTCCATTCGGATCTTCAAAAGAATTTACATCAACCAAATCCGACAATTCCTCAATTGCCTGATTTCTTGCATCACGCATATCGTTTGCTACACGCTGTCCACCTTCATAAGAATTAATCTGCCGATTCAACTCAGCTACTTTCCCACCTAACTCATTTACCTTGTTAACTGTCGCCACGAGACGTCCGTTAATTTCTTTACGCAAACCACTGAGTTGAGAATGCATACCGCGAAAACGACTAGCCAGTACATCACTTTGTACCTTTACCTGCATTCTCGCAGGTTCAGATTCGGGCTGATTAGAAAGTTGACTCCACGAATTCCAAAACTCGTTCAACGCTTTGTGTAAACCGTTGCCTTCTGTTTCACTAAAAATTATTTCTATTTTTTGCAGAAATTCTCCGCGTGACTTAAACATTCCGGAGCGTGGATTTTCCTGGAGAATTTTGCGCTGTACGAATTTGTCGTAAACCCGTGAGGTCGGCTGCGCGTCGGCACCGCCTCCTACGCCGGTTGGATCCTGTGCAGAAGTGCCTGAGCGTACCTGTTGGCGAGAGAAACCCTCTGTCTCTTGATTGGCAATGTTATGCCCAACTGTTTGCATTGCCCGCTGATTTATACTCAGGGCGCGTTGTCCCAAATTTAGGGAACTATTGAGCGAAGACATGGTAAAAAGGCAGAAATAATTAGGGTTCCTTAACGATCTTAGCGACTAAATGTCAGACTTCTGTGCGGGAAATTGTGCTCGTCGCTGTTTGTATTTTTCCTGCATCTGAATAAGTCGGAGGACCGTTCTGGAGTTGGCTCATGAACCGAATCGAAGACTCGACCGACTTTAAACGGCCTGATGCCTGAAGAGAGTTTTCATCCGCTATTTTGTGAATTTGGTTTATTAAACTCTTCAGTTTATCAAAACATTGCTGCAGCGGTAGTGAATATTCCTCCGTCACTCGGCTAATAATCACGCTCAGTGTCAGCTCTTTTGATCCCACATTCCAGGAATCTGCTAGCTGATCCACAAGCTGAATTCGCTCATTCTCAAGCCGGACAGAAGCACGTACGCAGCGTGACTTTTCACCCTGAAGTTTGAGCAGTTCTGAACCGCGTAACCGGCCAAAACCTTCGGATTCCTTCTGCAGCATAGCAATCAATTGCTCGTGCAGTTCGACTTCCTGTCGTAAAATATTTAGAAGTTCTTTCATAATTAAAAGGGCACCTTATAACGGCCTTTAACGTACACCATATTACTCATGGGCTTATGATTCAGACCGTATCTTCATTAAGAGCGTCTTCCAGCATTGCTTTGGCCAGTCGTTCTGAATCTACCTGAAATTCACCACTCTTGATTTTAGCTTTGAGTTCTGCAACGCGATCGGCACGTACTTCCGGTTCAGCGGAAATCCGATTTTTTATTTTATTCATCACAAAGGTCGAGTTCTTATCTGGAGCTTCCGCAGTACTCTGCGTGTCTCCGGAACGACCTGTGGTTTTTTGATTTTCTTTAGCAGTACCTCCCTTTACTCCATGAAATTCGGGGGGCTGCTGTCCTGTAATTTTCATATCCACCTGTTGATGTTAAATGTTCAATTCCCTAATTCCGCGAGAATGTCCGGTG
>JACNKY010000287.1 GCA_014381795.1 Pseudomonadota bacterium
TGTGGACTAGGAGTTCATTCTCAAACCGCAGCGTTTGTGCAGTACTTGACGAAACATCTCCAAGGTCCACTGCTGATTGATGCAGATGGACTTAATAATTTAGATGATGCGACTCTGCAGGAAAGACTTGGTACTGCTGTCATTACGCCGCATCCACGTGAGTTGTCCAGACTTTGTGGGCAAAGTGTTACGGAAATTCAGCAAAACAGAATCGCGACTGTACGTCGATTAGCCCAAGAGTGGAATGTGGTACTACTGCTCAAAGGCGCATATACAGTGATCGGCAGTCCCGACGGACATATATTCATCAATCCTACAGGAAATTCTGCACTTGCCACAGCCGGTTCCGGAGATGTCCTCAGTGGCTTCATCGGTGGTTTTCTCGCACAAGGTCTGTCACCCCTTAATGCTGCTCTTACAGGAGCCTACATGCACGGTCTTGCCGCGGAATGTTTTACCAAAAAAACAAATTCCAACTACATGCTGGCTAGTGATCTTTTTGAAGGTTTGCTGCTGGCCAGGAATATGCTCAAAGCTTAGTCAACTTCTGCTGCAGAAGCCTGGAATCTGTATTCATTTTTTTTGTTTATTCTCAACACAAGAAAAAATGTCCTCTACAGAATATTTTCAGTGACGCTTTCCTTAAAATATATTAGTATGTACAGAATTTAGCTGTTACATCTCATTTTGAAAAATGTCCGATCAACGTCTCTCCAAATTTTCTATCAGCAGTTTAATTTTCGGCTTTGGATTTTTGTATGTGCCGATTATGATTCTGATTGTCTATTCTTTCAATGACAGTCGACTTGTCACCGTCTGGTCAGGATTTTCTTTCAAATCTTATTTTGAACTGTTTCAGGATCAGCAAATACTGGACGCGGCCTGGCTGAGTTTGGAAATTGCTCTTTTATGCGCATGCATGTCGCTGATACTCGGCTTAATGGCATCACTGGCATTGGTACGTTTCGGGAGGTTCCGTGGACACATGACATTTGCCGGCATGATCACGGCTCCACTAGTGATGCCTGAAGTAATTACTGGTCTTTCTCTACTGCTGCTTTTTGTGGCGATGGAACAAACCTTCGGCTGGCCTGCTGGCAGAGGGATGCTCACTATTTTTATTGCACATGTAACTTTTAGTACAGCATTTGTGACAGTCATTCTTTCGTCTCGTTTACGGGAAGTCGACCGTTCAATTGAAGAAGCAGCGATGGATTTGGGGGCCACTCCCCTGAAAGTATTTTTTGTAATCACTCTGCCCATCATCGCACCAGCTCTGCTGGCTGCATGGCTTTTGGGTTTCACATTATCATTAGATGATTTGGTAATTGCCAGTTTTGTTTCCGGACCCGGTTCAACAACTTTGCCGATGAAGGTTTTTTCCAGTGTTCGTCTTGGTGTCAGTCCAAAGATAAACGCACTTGCCACCATTATCATTTTTTTGGTGAGTGTTGGTGTTTTTATTACAGGTTGGCTCTCCCTGCGTTGGGAAAAGAAACGCAAACTGGAAGCAATGCTCTTAACCGCCGAATCATGAAAATGATAAAGCTCAACAGTAACTTTGAACCTTAGATATATTATGAATCTTGAAGCAAGCACCTCAGAACTTCAACACCTGGACAGTCATCATCATCTGCACCCTTTTACAGATCCTAAAGCAATTCTAAAAGACGGAGCTCGTGTGATTACACGTGCTGACGGAATATATCTCTGGGACTCAAACGGCGAAAAAATACTTGACGCAATGGCAGGACTGTGGTGTGTCAACGTGGGTTATGGACGTGAAAACTTGGCAAAAGTGGCCTATGAACAATTACAAGTTTTGCCTTATTACAATAGTTTTTTCAAAACAACAACTCCGCCTGCAATTGCTTTGGCAAAAAAACTTGCAGAAATTACTCCTGAAGGATTCAATCACGTTTTTTTCACCAACTCCGGATCTGAAGCAAATGACACAGTGATGAGGACAGTCCGGCGTTATTGGCGTGTACAGGACAAACCTGAAAAACGAGTCATAATCAGCCGTAAAGAAGCTTATCATGGCAGCACCGTTGCAGCTGCAAGTTTAGGCGGACAAAGTTTTGCCCATGAAATGGACGGTTTACCGATCCCCGATATTGCCCACATTGATCATCCATATTGGTATGGAAAAGGTGGTGACTTGTCACTGGATGAGTTTGGACTTAAAACCGCACAATGTCTGGAAACTAAAATTAAGGAAATCGGTCCGGACAAAGTAGCGGCATTTATCGGTGAGCCCATCCAAGGTGCAGGCGGAGTGGTTGTTCCACCTGACACTTACTGGCCTGAAATTCAAAGAATTTGTAAAAAATATGGAATCCTGCTGATTGCAGATGAAGTCATCTGCGGATTTGGACGTACCGGAAAATGGTTTGGTAGCGAAACTTTTGGTATAAAACCAGACATGATGCCTATTGCAAAAGGGCTGTCTTCAGGTTATTTACCGATAGGCGGAGTTATGATGCATGACCGCGTTATGGATGTGTTGATTGAAAAAGGCGGTGATTTTGCCCACGGTTTCACCTATTCAGGACACCCTGTCTCATGTGCAGTGGCGCTTGAAAATATTAAAATAATAGAGGATGAAAAACTAGTTGAAAAAGTCGCCAATGAAACAGGGCCTTACCTGAAAAAACGCTGGCAGGAATTTGAAAGCCATCCTATAGTCGGTGAAGTTCGCAACGTTGGTTTGCTTGGGGCAATTGAGCTGGTGGAAAATAAAGAAAAAAGACAGTTTTTCCCCAGCGATAAAAAAGTTGGCGATGCATGCAAAACTTTTTGTTTTGAAAACAATCTGGTAATGCGTGCTCTGAAAGACACAATGGTCGTCTCACCACCTTTGACCATGACAGTTGAACAAATTGACGAAATGACTGATTTGGTCAAACTGTGTCTTGACCTCACTGCAGAAAAATTTGGGATAAAATAGCAAGCCGCTTAAACATTGATGCGGTTTTAGCTGATGAACACGTAAAAAGTCTAAATGGTACACTTGTATGTCATTCCCGCTTTCGCGTGAATGACAACTATTTACGAATGCATCTAAGCTAACACTTCAAAGCTGAATTCTTTCCCGCAGGAATGGTACTTCTTCCTGCCGATCTGACTCCAGCTCCCTTGCAGCAAGGTGGCCTGAATAAACGGCTGCGGCAATAGTTCCAGGAGCAAGACAGTCACCGATGCAACTGAGGGTCTTGATTCCTGCGTCAGTTAACCTTGTGGGGTCTTCTTCCAGAGCTTTAAACAGTTCATCGTTCGGTATCCGTTCTGTAACGAGAATCAGGCTTTCGCAGGCTCTTTCAGTTCGTCTGTCTGTAAAAACACAGGCAAGTTCCACCTTTCCTGAATGCACGGCCGCGAGATCAGTTTGCGGGGCTAGTTCCACTCCAAGTTCAATCAGCTTTTTCTGGATATGTTTCTGCTCCAGAGTATTATGCGTCCATGTTGAAATGTCAGGTGCAGGAGTGACCAGCAAAACTTCGTGTCCTTCCCGCCGTAGTTTTTCCGCAAGAACACCTCCCATGTAATAGTGGTCATCATCATAAATGACAACCCTGCCCTGCAGCTTAACTCCGTCCATGATATCGTCCGGTGTAAATACCGGAATTTTCTCCAGTCCCGGAAGCGATTCACGATGCATTCTCCCCATTCCGTCACGCCGCCAGTGTGCTCCTGTTGCCAGCAGCACATGCGAATAATTGAACTGATCTGCTGCACCAAACTCTAAGATTTCCTCAGCATTAAGCGGATTCCCGCGGTAAATAGAGACCTCTTCCAGTTTCTCCAGCATATGAACACGATAGTCCCGGACCCGTCCCCATTCCGAAAGTCCCGGTAGTCTGCATTCCCGGCTCACCCTTCCGCCGAGTTCAGACAAAGTTTCGGTCAGTATAACCCGATATCCTCGCTGTCCGAGCGCAAGTGCGCATTCCAATCCGGAAGGGCCTCCGCCGACTACCAAAACACCGTCATCACTTTTACGTGCTGCAATTCGTTCAGGATGCCAGCCACGTCGCCATTCCTCACCCATGGTTGGGTTCTGAGTGCAACGAATAGGCACAGAAAGTTCATCACCAGTAACACAAACATTACAACCGATACACTCACGGATTTCATCAGCACGGCCTTCCTCAATCTTTTTAGGTAAAAAAGGATCCGCGATTGAGGGACGTGCCGCACCTATCATATCCATAATTCCGCGCTGAATTAGTGAAACCATCGTATCAGGTGAGGTGTAACGTCCCACGCCTACCACAGGTTTAGTGGTCACTGATTTTACGAAACTGATGTAAGATTCCTGATAACCTTCACTTTCAAAACGCGAAGTTGCAGAGTCTCTGCTCCAGTCACTGATATTCACATCCCAAAGATCCGGAAGTTCGGCCAGCATTTCCACAATATCCTTGCCTTCATTTTCTCCAGTTATTCCGAGCGGACCGAGAAATTCATCAACGGCGAAACGTACCGCCACAGCACATTTATCTCCAACTGCATCCTTTGTATCTTCTATTACCTCACGAAAGAGACGCACCCGATTTTCCAGACTTCCTCCATATTCATCCGTGCGTTTGTTGAAACGACGTGAGAGGAAGTTAGTCAAGAGAGAGCCTGCGTGTGCTGCATAAACATAAATCAAATCGATACCTGCCTGCTTAGCTCTCAGTGCCGCTTTACGATGCCATTTCCTGTATTCACGAATATCCGACTTGTTCATCGCACGTGCCTGCAGAGGTGCGTATTCGTCATTGGAAATAGCACTTGGAGATATTGGTATAATACGGCTGTAATGATTAGGACTGCATAAACCACCGTGCTGTAATTCAATTCCTGCTAGAGAACCATGTTTATGAACTGCCTCAGTCATTTTTGCTAATGCCGGAATATCACCGTCGTCCCAGAGACGACCTTCTACCATCGGATCACATTCGGAACTGGAATGAATGTAAACTTCTTCGGTACAGACCACACTCCAACCGCCTTCCGCTTTTATTCCACGCATTTCAGCCAGACTTTTAGGACGCAAATAACCCATTCCATTGCAGTGAGGAACCTGGAAAAATCGATTTTTTGCTGTTACAGGACCGATCTTTACAGGTTCAAAAAGAATATCGTAACGTGGGTCTCGTTTCATAAATTATGCTTCGTTAGAAAGTCAGAATCCATCCAAGCACCTAAATCAACAATCCGGCAATGAAAATAATCCAAAGTCAATTTAGGTGCTTTGTCATTTCGAGGATAGGAAAATATCTTGCTGATATTAGTATAATCGCTTAAACAAGATTTTTTAGACTAACTCGTAACGGCACGGTGTTGGGATTTTTGAAAAAAATATTTTAGCTGAATTATAAAAATAACATCCGCTTACTCAGACCACAAGCCGCAAATCCGGAAGCATCTTTAAGATATTTTGATCTTGTAAACGGATTTACAATTATTCTACCGCTCATACAATTATCTTTTGCAACCAAAATAATATAGTTTGTTTTTTGAAAAGAGTTGATTTAGAATTAATTTTTTTACTAATGTTGTAATCAAAACATAAATCAATAATTTCTAGATTAAGAGGTAAAATGCGTATTTTATTAACAGGATTATTAGGATTAACGCTTGTTTTTTGTTTGGCGTTTACAGTTCAGGCAGAAGAAAAAGTGATCAACGTTTTTAACTGGTCAGATTATATTGGAGAAAACACTTTAGCAAACTTCACCAAAGAAACTGGAATCAAGGTCAATTATGATGTATATGATTCAAATGAGGTTGCAGAGGCAAAACTGCTTGCTGGAAGTTCCGGCTATGATATTGTTGTACCGACTGTAGCACCTTATCTTGCACGTTTGATTCTGGCAGGAGCAGTACAAAAACTTGATAAAAGTAAAATCCCAAATCTGAAAAATCTTGATCCGGAACTCATGGCACAACTGACAACATCGGATCCCGGCAATCAGTATGGAGCAATTTATCAGTGGGGAACTACTGGAATTGGCATCAATGTCGACAAGG
>JACNKY010000213.1:0-1732 GCA_014381795.1 Pseudomonadota bacterium
GGGGGCGCAAATTGGAATGGTACGAGGAAGTTGTTGAACGCGTGCGTGCCAGTTCAACCGATGTCATCATCAACTTAACCGCCGGAATGGGCGGAGATTATGTTCCTCATCCTGAAGATCCTGGAAGAGGAGGTCCCGGTACGGACATGGCGACCCCAACCGAGCGACTTGCACATGTTGTGAAACTGCTTCCTGAAATCTGCACCCTTGATGTAGGAACACAAAACTATGCCAACAGTGCTTATGTCAGCACTCCGGAAATGCTCCGTGAAATGGCGAAAATAATTCAGACTTGCGGAGTAAAACCGGAAATTGAAGTATTTGAACTCGGTCATGTCTGGTTCGCGAGACAATTGCTCAAGGAAGGTTTGCTGGACGCACCGCCGCTTTTTCAGCTTTGCATGGGAATTCCCTGGACCGCAGAAGCTAATACGGAAAATATGTTGGCGCTCCGGAATATGCTTCCCGAAAACGCAATCTGGGCTGGATTCGGAATTGCACGAATGCAAATGCCGATGGTAGCGCAAGCCATGATTCTGGGTGGAAATGTGAGGGTTGGCCTCGAAGACAATCTCTATCTTGAAAAAGGGGTGCTTGCCAGTAACGGACAATTGGTTGAGCGTGCCGTGCAAATTGTTGAACGGCTTGGTGGTAGAATCCTCAATCCTGCTGAGACGCGCCAAAAACTGGGCTTTAACAAACGTTGATGAATCATTAAAAAGTCTTAAAACAGTATCATTTCGAGCAAAGTGAGATATTTTGTATAAAAATGAACGTATAGACCTGGCCTGCGCTTTCCGCTGGACTGTGCGGTTGGACATGCATGAAGGTGTTGCCAACCATTTTTCATTGGCTGTCAACGAAGAGGGCACGCAGTTTTTAATGAATCCGAATCTGCGTCATTTCAGCCTTATCAGAGCCAGCGAAATTCTCGTGTTGGACGCAAATGATTCGAGCACTATGGAACAACCTGACGCACCTGATCCTACTGCCTGGGGACTCCACGCTTCAATCCACCGAAACTGTCCGCACGCACGCTGTGTGATGCACTTGCATCCTGTTTATTCCACAGTTCTTGCCAGCCTCGCAGACAGCAACTTACCACCAATCGACCAAAATACTGCCATATTTTACAAGCGTTATGTGATTGACGAGGAATACGGAGGAATGGCTTTTGAGAAGGAAGGTGAGCGGTGTGCTGAATTGTTCAACGATCCTAAGATCAAAGTCATGATTATGGGCAATCACGGTGTACTTGTTATCGGCTCAAATGTCGCCGACACTTTCAATCGGCTTTATTATTTTGAACGGGCTGCGGAAACTTACATCAAAGCACTCTGGACAGGTCAGCCGCTTCGCTTCCTTTCTGATGAGATTGCAGAAAAAACCGCTGTACAATGGGAGAAATATCCGGATTACACTGAAACACATTTAGCAGAACTAAAAGCAATTCTTGATGAAGAAGAAGCGTCTTATAGATTGTAAATATTTTAACATGGATGGAATCACTACAAAATGATATTTTGGACTAAGAATGATAATCAAAAAAGATGAATCGGTTAAAATTACTTGGGAAAATGGAGAGACCACGCTTCTTCCGAATTTGTGGTTGAGAGATAATTGTGCTTGCGATCTGTGTCGAAACACTCAAACAACAGAGAAGTTGTTTCAATTGGTCCAAGTTGATGTTAACTTGATGCCAGAAACTGTTGATCTGATTGAAGATGAACTG
>JACNKY010000213.1:2027-6000 GCA_014381795.1 Pseudomonadota bacterium
CCGATGTTGGGGCCGTTGCGAGAAACAGTTTTCGGAAGGATTCATAATGTTGTGGTGGATTCCACAGGTTACAATGTTGCCAGTACGAACTTAGAACTGCCCCCACATACCGATTTGCCTAGTTATTCCTGGCCTCCGAGTGTTCAAGCTCTGCACATGCTTGTCAATGAAACGGAACATGGAGAGTCGATTATTGTGGATGGATTTGCTGTTGCAACCCAATTCCGTAACGATCATCCAAACTGGTTTGATCGTCTATGCTGTACTCCGGTTCCATTCAGGATTTTTGATGACAACAACGAAACTTTTGCCACTCAACCTATCATTCAATTGGATACAGGCGGACAGATTACCGGAGTGCGTTATTCCAATCAAACTATGCAACCAATGAATCCGGTACGAACCGGACTCAATGAGTTTTATAGAGCTTACCATGAGTTTTCTACCCGTATTACCAGTGATAAGGCAAAAGCAATTTTTCGTTTGGAAGGAGGGCAAATTTTACTCGTTGCAGGGCATCGAGTGTTACATGCTCGCAAAGAATTTGTAGCAGATGCAAACCGACATTTGCAGGATGCTTACTTTGAGCACGATAATATTCGCAACCACTTAACTGTAATTCAGCGCAGATTGAGAAAAACCGGCAATACATTACTGCAATAATAGTTTTGGAGGAAATTATGGATACAGTCAGCTTCACAAAAATGGAAGACGGTACAAAGGAGGAATATGCTTTCCTCGAGCCGCTTTATATTCAATGCATCGATGGAATTCCGGAGATGCTATTGGGATTGCTCAAGCGAATGCAAGGAGATCGTTTGGGCTATCAAATTGACCGCTATCAGCATTCTCTCCAAACGGCCACTCGAGCAGAACGGGATGGTTCGGATGAAGAAACCATTGTCTGTGCTTTGCTGCATGATATTGGTGATGTTTTAGCTCCGGACAATCACAGCCAAGTCGCTGCCGCCATTCTTCAACCTTACATTAGCGAGCGCAATTATTGGGTACTCAAACATCACGGCCTGTTTCAAGGTTACTACTATTTTCATCACATCAATAAAGACCGCAACATCCGGGATAATTTCAAGGATCACCAGTTTTATCAAGCGTGTGTTGATTTCTGTTCCCAATGGGATCAATGTTCATTTGATCCGGATTACGACACCTTGCCTTTAGAGCATTTTAAACCAATGGTTGGGCGTGTTATCAGCGAGCCGTGGAACCACTTCGATTGATGAAGGAAAACTTACTCAGCCGAAAAAAACTATATGAGCCATCAACTCAGCCAAGCAGATCAAGAACAATATCGACGGGACGGTTTTTTCTTTCCTCTGAGAATTTTATCAGCAGAAGAAGCCGCCGACCACAGAGAGCAATTAGAAAATATGGAGGCGAAACACGGTCTGATGCACTACCGCACAAAGCCTTATTTACTGATGAAATCGGCTATAGACATAGCACAGAATCCGGTACTGTTGGATGCTGTAGAAAGCCTACTAGGGCCGGATATTTTGCTTTGGGATTCAGCTTACGTTATCAAAGAACCTAAAAACAAAAAGTATGTTTCATGGCATCAGGATTTAACATATTGGGGATTGGATGGAGAAGAACTTGTGACGGCCTGGGTTGCACTTTCGGAAGTGACGACTGAAAACGGGTGTATGAAAATATTTCCAGGCTCACATCGTGAAGGAGAATATGAACACCATAGTACTTTTGACGAAGAAAATATACTGCACCGTGGTCAAGAACTAAATTTGGAAATTGATGAGGATAGGGTGGTGAGTGTTGAACTTCAATCGGGAGAAGTTTCTCTGCACCACGGATGGACGCCACACGCCTCATATCCGAATACATCCGGTAATCGGAGGATCGGTCTTTCACTTCAATATCTCACACCCCGGATGAGACAGACACACACAGACCGTGAGTCGGCCACTCTTTTACGGGGAGAAGATCGTTTCAATCATTTCCGTACGGAACCACTTTGTACGGAAAATTTTGCTCCGGAAATGATTACTTTCCAAGCTGAAGTGGAACGACTTAAACATAAGGTTTATGATACCAAGTGAACAAAATCCACACTCCATTTCATAATTAATCCCCCCATGAACTCAACTGTTCAAGAGTTGAAAACCAACAACCCAATTGGAGAGTTCACTCAATGGTTGCTCAAATGAAAACCCTGCGTGAACAACTTGCCAACTGCCAACTGCCGGCAGAGCAAGCCTTTTCGATTCCACCGGAATGTTACACTTCGGAAGAACTTTTGCAGGAGGAACTCGAAAAAGTTTTTCAACACAACTGGATTGGGTTAGGGCGTGCAGATCGTTTTGCAGTTTCCGGAGATTATGAAACGATGAATCTTGGTGGAAAACCCGTAATTGTACTACGGGATCATGATGGAGTTTTGAGGGCTTTTGCCAACACTTGCCGCCACCGAGGGGCCCGTCTTTTGAACGATGAGGGCAACTGTAAACATATACGCTGTCCGTTTCACGCTTGGACTTACAAACTTGATGGCTCTCTCTCCGGAGCGCCGCACATGAATAAGGTATCAGGTTTTGAGAGGTCAGATTATGGACTGATCAGTTATCATGCTGAGGAGCGGCTTGGTTTTGTCTTCATATGTCTAGATCCTTCTGCGCCCGATCTTGATGATTACCTTGGTGATTTTGCAGAAATTCATGCTCCATGGCCCATTGGATCACTGGTGACAACACGGCGAAAATCGTTGACTGTTGACTGCAACTGGAAAGCCTTTCTGGATGTATTCAATGAATACTACCATTTGCCATTTGTGCATCCGGATTCACTTGATGAAATTTACAATTTTCCAACTCCACCAGACAAAGTGACTGGAGCCTTTGCCAGTCAGTTTGGAAAAACAGAAGGCACCGGAGGACTCTTACAGGATTCTGAAGAACAACCCCTGCCAAACATGACGAATCTCCAAGGTCGTGCCACTTCCGGTGTCCAATACACCTGGGTATTTCCAAATATGGCCTTTGCGGCCGGTATGGACGTACTCTGGATTTATGAAGCCTATCCACTCGGTGCGGATTGTTGTCAAGTTTACCAGAGCATTTGTGTTCCGCCTGAAACCGAAGTACTTCCGGACTTTGAGAAAAAAATAGCTGGTTATTATCAACGTTTTGATGCCGGAATCGAAGAAGATATTCCGGCCTTGGTGAACCAACAGCGTGGACTCGATTCTTTAGATGCTCGTCAGGGGCGATTTCAGCCGCAACTGGAAGCGAATGTCTCTTCCTTTGCTAGGTGGTATGCGGATCAGTGGCTAAGGCAATAACATTAACTCTTTTTAAATTCTTAAAACAGGTCAATATGTCAAACAAAATAAACCGTCAAATTGTCTTAGCCAGCCGTCCAAGCGGAAAACCGCAGCCGGATGATTTTAGTTTAGTTGATGCTTCTGTTCCAGTTCCGGAAGAGGGACAGGTTTTGTGCAAAACTATTTATTTGTCGCTTGATCCATATATGCGGGGACGAATGAATGACAGCAAATCTTATGCAGATCCAGTCAAAATCAATGAGGTAATGACTGGAGGAACAGTAGGACAAGTACTTAAATCTCGAAGCACAAATTTTCAACAAGGTGACATTGTTTACGGTTATGGGGGATGGCAAGATTATTGGGCATCGGAGGGTAAAGCGTTGAGGAAAATTGATCTTGGGCTGGCTCCAATTTCAACCGCAACTGGTGTTTTAGGAATGCCGGGCGTTACTGCATACACTGGTCTACTCAACATTGGTCAGCCCAAAAAAGATGAAACGGTGGTCGTGGCGGCGGCATCGGGAGCAGTAGGTTCGGTGGTGGGCCAAATCGCACACATTAAAGGTGCGAGAGCAGTCGGCATTGCGGGTTCTGAGGAGAAATGTAAATTTGTTACAGAGGAACTTGGCGTTGATGCTTGCGGTAATCACAATAGTCCGGATTTCGCAGAAGCAC
>JACNKY010000209.1 GCA_014381795.1 Pseudomonadota bacterium
AAGGATTTCTTTCAATAACTCCGCGTCCTCTTCTTCACGATACAAATCGGCAGCAGCTTTCAAATCATCATGCAGTAAATCCAGGGTACCCCAACCTTGAATTGAATCACTTAAACGTGAAATGTTCCTCAGCAATGCTGTCCGTTCAACCTGCGGTAACTCCCAAAATCCGTCAAGAGTAGTTTCTTGCTCTAAATCCTTTACTTGTTTCTGCTTTGCAGTGACTTCAAAGAAACCCTTCTAAGTCGCCCAGTCTCTGAGTAAGACCATCAATCATCGTACTGATTTCTTCACTCAACATTGGATCAAATCTTTTTAAATTAAGGTAAAATTAAAGTACTAAGACTATGGTTTATTCGCTGAAATAACAAGTTGAAATCTTAAACGCTTGTGTTTAATCTACGTGTCAGTAAGGTGGTTCAGTGAAACAAAAAACATTTTTAAAAAATCAAATTTAATATGAAACTAAAATTTACCAAAAATTACACCTCATTTTCAGGAGCTGTTCTGCTGGCAGGTATTCTTGGAATACTGTTCTCACTGACTGCATGTAAAACAATCGACATCAAGGACAAAGCGGATCTTTTACCGTATATGAATAAAACTGTGGCTTTTATGACAGTTAAGCCTCCAAAGAATCTGGAAAAGGTCTGGCCTGAAATGATGGAGCTAATCGAGCAGCGTTTGCTAGAACTGCCGACTCTTGGTAAAGTAACAGGCATCAAGGAGCGAAAGCTGAAATTCGTTAAAAATCCGAAACTGCGTTCACAGTTCAGGACTTACCTCAGTACATTGACTCTCACCGGAATTTCGGATAAAGAGCTTGCCTGGAAGTTGGAAAAGGAACTTGAAAGTCCATACTTTTTGCTGTTGGATTTTGCTTCCTTTCCCTGTACAAAGGATTGTTCTGCTAATGAACAATGGGTGATCCGTTTAAAACTGATTGAAGCGCACAGTGGTGATTTGATATTTCTTGTCAGAAAACAGCATGTACTTTCAGAAGATGAAAAAATTGCTGAATCATACAATGCATTAGCCGGAAAACTTACAACAGAAGTAGTAGATGAGTTTGCTTCCGGATTCATTGTACCGTGGCATCGCTGGCGTTATGAACATCTGCGGCCTGAATCGCTAAGAATTAACCGTAGTGAACTTGGCATTTAGCATTTAGTTTTTATTATACTGATACAGTTTATGAACATCTGGGAATCACGCTGGCAGGAAGGCCGAATCGGTTTTCATCTTCCGCAGGTAAATACATATTTGAGACGCTTTTCTGCGCATTTGTTAAAGTCAGAACCAGAAAACATTTTTGTTCCACTTTGTGGTAAAACTCTGGATTTACCCTGGCTGGCAAACAGAACGAAAAAAGTTGTTGGTGTTGAGTTGGTGAGTCAGCCAGTTGAAGAATTTTATGCTGAAAATAAAATAGCACATTCAATCCAGCCAGCCGGTAAATTGCAACTTTTCAAGAATGATTCAATAGATATTTATCAGGGTGACTTCTTTGACTTAAGCCAGGAGCAGACCGGTTTATTTGCAGCAATTTATGATCGAGGTTCGATAGTTGCCCTTGCTCAGTCGGAGCGGCAAAAATATGCAGAACACCTGTTGTCATTTCTTGCTCCTGGTGGACGTCTTTTACTCATTACACTGGAGTATGAGCAGGAGCAAATGAGCGGACCACCTTTCAGCGTTGCTGACGCGGAAATAGAGATGTTTTTTTCGCAATACGGCAAACTGGAACTTTTGGAAACCTGCGATATCCTCGATGAACGTCTGCGTAACAAAGGACTGGATGGTATTCTGGAACGTGTTTATCAACTGGTAAAATATTAAGATTTAATCACCTTTAGCACAAGTATTTGTGAACGTATCCGGAGCCCCAAAAACACTAGCGGTAATTCCTGCGCGTTATGCGTCTAGTAGATTTCCTGGCAAACCTTTGGTGGAAATTGCTGGAAAATCAATGATTCAGCACGTATGGGAACGTGCAATGCAGACTCAGTCAATTGACGAAGTTCTGATTGCAACAGACGATCAGCGTATTTTGAATGCAGTTGAAAAATTTGGAGCCAAAGGTGTAATGACAAGTACGGAGCACAAAACAGGTACTGACAGGATAGTTGAAGCACTTTCCGGACGTTCCTGCGAATGGGTACTGAATATTCAGGGTGATGAACCGCTGGTTCTGCCTTCGGATTTGGAAAGACTGATCCTGCAGGCACATAACACGGAAGGTACTAAAGGCGCGACCCTGATTTATAAAATCACCGATGAGGCAATGTTACATGATCCTAATGTGGTTAAAGTAACATTAAACAAAAAAAACCAGGCCCTCTATTTTTCAAGGTCTCTGATTCCATTTCCACGTTCCCCACAAACTGAAAATTTTGCAATTTGGCGTCACCTAGGTGTGTATTTGTTTCAACGGGATTTTCTGCTGCAGTTTCATCAGTGGCCCCAGTCTGTTCTTGAACAAACCGAACAATTGGAACAACTGAGAATATTGGAAAACGGGGAAACTCTGCTCTGCGTGGAAGCAGAAAATGACGGTGTCGGAGTGGATGTACCCCAAGATGTAGAATATGCTGAAAAGATGCTCAAGAGACAAAAAATCTAAAAATGTGTGCCTGAGGTTCCGGCCACGGTGTTCTGTGGACTTTTAGCTTTGAGTCTCTAATTAGCCAATGTAATGAGCTGGGCTCATACCAAAAATAACAAAAAGACAAAAAATTGTAAATACTGTCGCCACGCTAAGCATAATAACGCCTATATGCTTGTCAGTACCATGTGATACACCTATTTCACCGGCATCCATCCGCTGGTGAATCTCTTTATCAAGTGCTTCTCCTTCGTCAATTCTCTGTTGACGTTTCTTTAAATCTTCTTTAACTGAAGCTTTATAATCACTCACCAATTCTTCCTGGCTACTCATAGCTAACCTTTCAAATTCAATTATAAGTTAATTTCGAAACCCCTTTGTTAATAGGCTCGCTCTTATTTAAACTGGTTCAGTTGATTATACAATCATCAACTAAACCTAGACACTATCACACAAAAAAATCTACGCCAAGCTTTTTATACACTTCAAGGATCCTCTTTTCAGCAGGACACATTCAACAGCATCAAGTTTTATCGGCAGTTGATTTTTCAACAGTTGTTAATTCTTCTGTATTTTCTTCAGCAGTTTCCGGAGCAGGAAAATCCTCTGCGGAAATGCCGTTGGTTCTTGTTTTGGTTGATGTTATTTCCTCTACAGTTTCAAGCTCAGATTCATCTGTTTTAGTATTTTCGATTGCGTCAGCAATTTTATCAAGTTTCTCTCCGGAACTCATTTTTGAGAGGGCCAGGGGATCCATCTTATTTGCAACTCCGCCTAGTTCATTTCTGAAATCTTCCGCGGATTGGCGTACATCTTTGAGTTCAATCTCTTCTTCAATTTTGTGCATTTCATCCTGCACAGTTGAACGAACGTCGCTGGTAGCACGCTTAAGTTCAACCAGACCTTTTCCAAGGGAACGTAAAACTCCAGGGAGTTTATCCGGACCGATAAAAACAAGTGCGACTGCGGCGATGATAATCATTTCGGGAAGCCCGATTCCAAACATGCGAAAGCTCCATGTGAGATTGTGCAAATTTTAAGATACTGCTAGGATGAGTCATCAAATAGATTATCTTGCTCTGAAAGGAAAAGCAATGCAGGACTTTATAGCTGTGCTGGATTTTGGAAGTCAGTACGCACATCTGATTGCAAAACGAATACGACATTTAGGTGCCTACACCCAAATATTTTCTCCATCCGCAAATGAGGAATTACTACTGCAGGCTAAAGGCATAATACTGTCAGGAGGGCCGTCTTCCGTTTATTCAACTGATATTCCAGAATTTAATTCAAAAATATTGGAGTTGAATCTACCTGTACTAGGTTTGTGTTACGGTCATCAATTGATTGCTAAAGAATTTGGCGGAACAATCACCAACACCGGCAAAGGTGAATTCGGCAAAGCATTCTTAACTCAGACTGCAGATTTTCCACTTTGGAAAAACGTTAGTTTTCCGAATCAGGTATGGATGAGTCACCAGGACAGTGTCACAGAATGTCCTCCAGATTTTGAAGTCACAGGAGTTACTGACTCAGGATGTGTTGCAGCCATGAATCACCGCAATCGTCCGCTTTATACTCTGCAGTTCCATCCTGAAGTAAATGACTCGGAACAGGGACTGACAATGCTGGAAAATTTCGTCAACTTATGCGACGTGAGTTCCCGTTGGTCAATGGAAACTTTTATTGAGGAGACTACTGAACGCCTGCGTCAGGAAGTTGCGGAGCGCAAAGTTTTGATGTTTATCAGTGGTGGTGTGGATTCGTCTGTGGCTTTTGCCCTGTTAAATAAAGCTCTTGGCAAAGAAAAAATACTCGGGCTTTACATCAATAACGGTTTCATGAGAAAAGATGAAAGCACTGAAATTATCGAGCGTTACCAAAAGTTAGGCTATGACAACATTGAATCAAGAGATTACAGTGAGTTTTTTCTGGATGCGGTTTCAGCACAGATTGATCCGCAAATAAAACGGCATAAAATCGGCGCAACCTTCATTCAGATGCGTGACAAATTCTTGAGCGAATTGAATTTGTCTGAATCTGAATGGATGCTGGGACAGGGAACACTCTATCCTGACATCATTGAGTCAGGCGGCACCGAACACTCAGAAGTAATAAAATCACATCACAATCGTGTGCCGGAGGTTCTGGATTTGATGAGTTCCGGCAAAGTTGTAGAACCACTCAAAGATCTTTACAAGGATGAAGTAAGGCAGGTTGGAACTCTATTGGAGTTACCGGATTCAATTGTCTGGAGGCATCCTTTTCCCGGCCCTGGACTTTCAATTAATGTTTTATGTGCCAACGGAGATGAGACGTTTTCGGAGCTTGAGAAAACAGCCGCGGAAGTTTCAGACTGTCTGAAGAATAGTAATTGTGAAAGTCAAATTCTTCCTGTGCGTTCAGTCGGAGTACAGGGTGATCAAAGAACTTACACACCGCCGGCGGTTCTCTGGAATACACCACTTGACTGGGATTGGCTGGAAAAAAAGGCAACGCTTTTAACAAATGAAGTCCGGAACATAAATCGCGTTGTCTTGCAATTAGGTTCAAACTGTAAAGATGCAGCTGCTCCTTTTTTAATTCGTAAAGCTTTTTGCGACACTGAGCGACTTGACCTACTGAGAGAGGCTGATGATTTAGCAACTCAAATGCTAAAAGATAATTCTCTGATGCAGAAAATATTTCAGTTGCTGGTGATCTTGCTGCCGATTTCCAAAAATGGAAAAGAAGACAGTCTGGTATTACGGCCAGTTGTTTCTGAAGACGTGATGACAGCTCAATTTGCTCGTATTGATTGGGATTTACTTGATCCTCTAGTAGAATCAATACTTGACCTTGCTGGCATTGAAACAGTGTTTTACGATATCACTCACAAACCTCCGGGTACGTTTGGGTGGGAATAATTCCTAAATTTCCTTCTATGGTGGTGTTTTTTGTATGTTGGGTCATTCATGTTAATAATTGTTGCAATAGTCTATGACCTTCAAACTCCCACTTTAATTTAAAGACATGACACCACAGTTCAAGTTAATGAACCACCATAGAGAGTTATGGTTGAAAGAGAAATCTGCACTAGAATTAACGGATGTCCAATCGTGAATAATGTTTGTGTTGATTGTCTGACTGTGAAGAATTTATGGTGAAGGTCACTCACATTTAACTCTACCAACGCACGCATACAAGGTGCAGCGTATCTGTGTCCGACTGCATGCGTTTGTTAGTGCTCAATTTATATATATTTAGATCGTGTATAGACCGCAACGGTGAGGCACCCCTTCTCGCCACTTAAAAATCCTCTGTCGAGTGTTCCGGTTTCAGCAGAACTAGCCCATCCTGCTTCAAGCCATTTACCATCTTGACGAGCACTTCCCTCTAAGAGGTAAACTAATT
>JACNKY010000153.1 GCA_014381795.1 Pseudomonadota bacterium
GCAAAAGGCTAAGACAGACAAGAGGCATTGCTGTGGATATCAGCGACACTAATAAAAGCAATTGATAAAATCTATGATCCGGTTGAGGGTGGTTTTTTCCGCTATGCAGAAACCAGTGACTGGCAAGTTCCACATTTTGAAAAAATGGCCGGTTTGAATGCAGGTAGTGTTTTGCTACTGTATCAAGTTAATCGGGAAACTCAAAATCCTGAACTGAAAAAAGCGGCTGATCAAACCGTTGAATATTTAAGCAATACTTTGTATAATGCGGAAATTGGTTCTTTCCTCAGTTTTCAACAGGCAGATACATCTTACTATTATTTAAAAAAACATAGACGGGAGAAGGTTGATCAACCTTTAGTGATAGAGAAAATATTCACAGATAGTTTAGCTGTTACACTTAATTATTTACTGGAGGTTTTAGCTTATACAAAAAATACGTCTCTTGAAAAAAAAGTGCTGAGCTCACTTGATTTTCTAGCGGAGATGATTCTCAAGAATGAGAATATTTTTCACTATTACTCAATACCGAAAAAGGAATGGCGTGCTAAAAGCGGACTTCCGGATTATGCTTACCTGGCAAAACTTTTTCAGCAGGCGTCCGCAAAATACCAAGAAGAACGATACCGGCAAGCGGCTTCAAAAATTTTACGGATTTCACGCAGAGAGTATTATGACGTGGAAAAGCAGATTTTTATTGATCGGCAGCTCGATGCAAAAGATTATGAATACTTGATGGGAATGAACGCTGGATTTGCGTTGGGATTAATGGGAGAGAGTAAAAATAATGCCGGAAAAATAAACACAAATGTGAAGCCGTTAATCAGCTATTTTTCCGGTTTGGAGGAACTTCTTGAAGAAAGATTATGGGACGGTAATGACTGGGAGTTGCTGGAACGTTATGCTTCATTCCTGAGCGCAGCAGATAGATTTTTGGATTCAGGAAACAATCCGTAAAATTATAAGCTGTTATAAAAAAGTTAAGCAGAAAGCCTCTCGTCTTTTCGTGAGCTCCGGAAAATATGAATATATTTTAAAATATCAGTATATTATCAAGACGTTCCTTTCAGTCAAGATGAAATGTCGTCTTAACTAATATCAGTTTCTTTGAGAATTAACGACTCATGACTAATGGTATAAAATGAAAATGAAAAATTATTTTGGATTGGTTGAAAGACGTTTGAGTGTGCGGAACTTTGCAAAAATTATACTCCTTTCCACAGGATTACTCTTTTTTGCTTCTGCGTGTATTACTTTGGGAAAAGACTTTCCGGCAGCATATGTTCCTGCAATAAAGATAGGTGAGACAAGCAAAAGTGAGGTTCGCAAAATGTTCGGAGCACCGTGGCTTTCGGGGAATCAGGATGGAGAACTCGCCTGGACATACGGTAATTACGATTATTCTGTTTTTGGAGAACGTAAGGCAAAAGATCTGGTGATTCAGTTTGATGACAATGGAGTAGTCACAACCTATACTTTCAGCACGACAGAGCATAACGAATAATCCAGAAACTCCCTCAGCTTGACAGAATCTATGATTTTTCTGCTGCAGGTGCAAATAATAATTTTAAGCGCTTAGTTTAGATGAATAAAAAAAAGTCGGTCAACTCTTACCCGCTCATTACGTTGATTCTGTTTTTTCTGTGTTTTACTGCTTTAACAGCAAGTGCACAAAAATCACCTTTTGATGCCGAGCCTCTTGCTGCAGAAGAAGCGTTTCAGTTGGACCACATTGTTACAGGTCCTTCTGAAGCAGTTATTCGCTGGCAGATTCCACAGTTTTATTATCTGTACAAAGAGAAGTTTGCTTTCAGCAGCCAGGATTTTATCATCGAGGATGTTCAGTTTCCAGTTGCTCAAATAAAGGAGGATCCTTTTTTTGGTGCAAGTGAAGTTTACCATGATGTGGTTGAAGCCACCCTGCGTCTTACTCCAATTGCAAAAAACCAGAAAAACGGTGTACTCAATATTACTTATCAGGGATGTTGGGAGGGGGGAATTTGCTATCCTCTGTTAAAAACTTCGCTTACGCTCTCCGGACTCTAACAGGGATATTATGCATAAGTGGTAAATTTTATTCTCCCCATTTCTACCACTGAAACCACCTTTGCTGCTTTTTAGCCGAAGTAGGCCCTTGTTACTATTTCTGCAACACAAGCAGGTTTTTCCGAATTTTCAATTTCAACAGTAATTATCTTGATCAGTTCCAGCGAACCTTTTACTTCCTGAACACTGATAACTTCTGCACGGGAGCGGATATTTTCTCCCGGAGAAACTGCTGAGGGGAAGCGCACTTTATTCAAACCATAATTAATCAGTCTTTGCGCACCTGGAATTGGGGGTTTGTCTGCATTCACCATTCCCGCGAGATAATGAACCAGCGAAAGTGTGAGGAATCCATGTGCAATGGTTTTTCCGTAAGGTGATTCTGCCTCTGCTCTTTGCTGATCAAGATGAATCCACTGAAAATCTCCAGTCGCTTGAGCAAAATCACTAATCCGCTCCTGTGTCATTTCCAACCATGGTCCAATTTCAGCTTCTCCGCCGATTTTTGCTTTCAATTCCGCAATTGCATCTGTTAATTTCATTTTTTACTTTCAATTATTTTGTTAATATTAAGCTTCAGTAATTCCTAAGACAATATCGGAAATTTCATAAATTCTCAAATCTTCACGCCACAAATTTGCATCCGCGCTGATAATAAGTTGTCCATCTTTTTCTTCAATATTTTTAACGTGCAGTTCCAATTGCATGTATTTATTTTGCGGTACAATCTGTCCGCGGTATTTCCACAGCACCTTAGTCATCACCGGTGCAAAACGCGGATTACGGAATGATGCACCAAGTCCTTTCTGCAGAGCAAAAGCCTGCAAAGCCTGGATGATCGCCTCAAGTCCAAGCGAACCTGGCATTACTGGATCTTCGTGAAAATGACAGGGAAAAAACCAATCCTGAGGATTCACTTTTTTTCTGGCATAGGCATAGCCTTTTCCATATTTCCCTCCTTCAGGAACAAGTCTTATTTCATCAGAAAAACTGAGTTGACCAGCGCATAAATGAAAATGTGGTTTTTCCGGATTTCCACCTAGTAATTGGCGGAATTCTGCGGAATTAAGTTCTAGTACGATAGTTTTTTCAGCCGGATTTTCGTTGATCCACGGTAAAACTTTTTTACCACTGTCCAGCCCCACCTGATTAGCGAGAGAATCATGGGTGAAATAACCGAAGACAGTGTCACCCTCATAGAATTTTTGTCCGTCACAACTCAAAGCAAAACGGTGATTCTGAATGATAGTATTTCCTGAGGCAACTGTGCTGAGCAACTCTACCTCATTCACAATCGTTTTTCCCCGCAGATCAGGACAACTCAGCAATGTTCCGTTGCCGTCAAGGTTTCGGTAATGCAGATCAATTTTCGGATAGATCAAAATCGCTCCAGACTGAGTAGAAATAAATCCGCAAGGCTGCAAAGCAATTTCCATCAGTACCGAATACGGCATGAAAGTTGGGTGAGAATTTTCACGAAAAAACCATGCGTCTTCAGGCACATCATATTCACTTACAATTGTCATCGGTTTTTCAAATTCCATCCGCTTTCCATGCAGATCATAAACACGTGAAATCAACTGTAAATCACCGTTTGGGTTACGTTGCATCGGTCGGTTTTTATAGACATCGAAATCCGAACCAAAACACTTAGTCACATCTCCCAGAGCAAATTCCCAAATCATTTGTTCATCTGCAAACAGTTCACGTTTTACAGCGGCTGCCTGAATTGTACTTTGCGCTTTAAGAGCATCAGTTGCTGAAAATGCGGTGCGCTGATTTTTTGTAACACGCAGCTGACTTTCGGCACCGGTGTTGTCGGTTTTTTCTGCGAGTTGAACTCCTAAATCCCGGAAATCCACTACAATTCTTTCACCTACCAAAATGTCAATATCTGCAATCGCATATGGATAAGGTTCAAGGCCTATTTCTTTGACTTCAACGTGATAAGTGATTTTTGGGTCACCAGGAATAACTTGTCCTCTGCAACGCACAATTTGCGGCAAATCATGAATCGGCTGAAATGTCGCATCCTCTACCAGAGTTTGTAGACCAAGATGGAGCAGAAAAAACTGTAATAACTGTACACAGCCTTCCGCCATCAGGGAACCGGCCATTACAGGATCATCCTTAAAATGACATGGAAAATACCAGTCATCCGGAGCCAAATCTTTTTCTGCGACTATATATCCGAGACCATATGCACCGCCCTGCGGTTCTACGGAAAGTACACGGTCCGACATTAAAAATTGATCTGGTGCATTTTTCAGCGAAGGATTTTTGCCGTACTGATTATATTCTGGTCCAAAACAACCGGCAGGATTTCCATTGGAAATTTCGAGCAGTTTCTGACGGGTGAAAGAAGTTTTCGGACAATGGAGCAAAGCCGGAAAAAATATCTTTTCTGCGTTCTTTTTTAATTCCAGTTCTTGAGCAGTATGAATAACTCCGCGTCCATGTGCTAAATCTTCATCTGAGAAAAATCCCGCGCATCCTCCATCCATTTTCAACACCATTTTACTGCCGACAAAACACTCATAATTGAAAAAGAACAACAGGTTCTGATCGTGCTTTGCAAATGAATTTATCGAAATTTCATAACGTAATGTCTGCCCTTCAAGCGGCATGTCATCAAGGTAGGTCAGTGTACAGTCGAGCAGACGGTAGACTTGCTCACCCTTGCACTGAAAATCAATGCCAAGATAACTGATAAGCATCAAATCGCACTGTCCGGATTCAACCGCTACTGCCCATGGAATTTGACCATCAGTGGTGTACCACGCGTTGTTTGGAATATCATATTCTGTAGTAATTGTTGAAGGTTTGAATTCACCAAGTTTACCGTCAATTTGGGTGACTCGGCTGACCAATAAATAAGGTTCCATCGGTAAACGTACATAACGTCGATACGAATCTATTTCCGCGAATTCCGGACCAAAAACATTTGAAATATTACCACCTGCCAGTTCAAGTAAATCCTGATAATCAAAAAGTGCTGGTGTTGTGTTTTTTTCCAGCTTAGGGGTAGGTGAAACCGATGCTGAATTTAAAACACTTAAGCCAGCTTGCTCATTGACAACAGGTGATTCCTGTTTGAGCAAACTCCCGATTATACCGGAAAATTGCTGTAAGCCTTGTTGTCGAACTGTTAAAAATGCGGCATGTGCAGCATTTCTGCGTGAACCATATTCACCTGGAAAAGGTGAAAAAGATGGAACAGTTTCGTCCGGTTTGAGTTTGGCTGCTGGATTTAGGGTCTTTTGTGTTTGAGTCAAAAATGAGGTTTGATCAAAATTGGGCAATTCTCCCGGTACGTAGTCCGGGGCTATCATATTTGTAGGTGTATGGGGCTTTGTGGGGACACTGCGCGCTGTGCCCCTACTTTGCAATTCCTGATGTTCCAAATTCTGAAAATCTGCCGCAGCCACAGGAACCGTGCCCCTACTTAGCAACTCTGTATCTTGTTGCCTTAGTTCCGCGCTGCCTGTTAAGAAAGATTCCGCACCTTTTTCAAAAACCTGCTTGATCGGTGTTCCACCCAGTTTAATAGTTTGTGGAAGTTGTTTCTGTGCTTGTACCGGAATTTCCGCAAAAAGTGGATCCAGCTTTACCGGCACACGGTGACTGATCAGGCTGGACAATGCTTTTAGAATCATGGCCCGATTGTCGGTACCTTTACGGTTGACACTGATTGAAAGGTGCGGGCGTTTGTCCAGAGTTTTACTGATCCACTTTGAGCAGGTTGCACGAGGTCCTATATCAACAAAAATTCTGGCTCCGTCTGCATAAACAGTTTCAATCAGACGACTGTAATCCACCGTTTTCCCGTAAATTGTGGCAATATTGTGACTCAGCGTTTTGCTGTCGAGTTTTGTCACACCATAATCAATTGCGGAATAGAAATCAATTTCCGGTCGTTCCACTACACGGTCAGTGT
>JACNKY010000329.1 GCA_014381795.1 Pseudomonadota bacterium
AATTTCAAGACTTAAAGCTGTAAAGTCCAATGAACGCCATTCCGGAAGCATGCTTCGCACGTCCGGAAATTCAGTTGGAACCAGCAAGCCACCATCATCTGCGAGCCCCATCATTACTGCTTCCTCAAAGAGAAGGTTTTTAACTTCCCCTCGTGTACTTGAATAGCGTGTCATTTTGTTGTATGTTTATACTTGTTAAAAAGTCAGCAGTTATTGATTTTTCCGTAAGATTGACAAAATTATTTTGACTGCTGGAGAAGCTGATTATATCGAAAAAAACAATGTCATTTCCAAAACATTTATTATTGTTGCTGGTTTTCTTTTCAGGAAGTTGCCCAGTTTTTGCGGCATCTTTTCCAATACTTCCGGAGGCACAAGTCTATCATACTGTTGGAAGTAGAGGAAGCACTTACAGCACAGGAGCACTTGGTTTGTCACTTCATCTTTATGATGAACCTGAAGGTCCCGGACGTTATTTCCACTTATTGGCTTTGAGTATTCCGGCAAAAACTATCGGTTGGAATAGCAGAGTTGGCGATTTATATTTGAGTGAAAGCGGATCCGGTTTTGAAATTGGTGTGCACGATCAGTGGGTATCGCCTGCCGGAAAAGGCGCTACTTTGTCACTGCGGAAAATTCAGTGGCCTCAAGTACGTCAGGGTGACACAGAATTGGGGGAAGGCTCTTCAGACATTTTGCACATGGGCTGGAGCTGGGTTTCAGGAACGCCCATCATTACTGTGTGGTTGATGGGATTGGATATTGCGAGCCTGAATCTGCCTCATGACCGGAAACTTGAAATGCAGTTTGCGCTGGGAATGCGGACAGCTTTTTGATTTTCACCAGCAAACAGGAGTATAATGACGAAGACAAATTTCACCGCAAAAAAAGAGGAGTGGTATTTTGAAAATTACATCCAGGGAACGGTGTTTGAGTTTGGGCCTCTTGAGGTTGATGAAACTGAGGTGCTTGAATTCGCGCTGCGTTATGATCCACAGCCTTTTCACATAGACCATGAGGCAGCAAAAAAAAGTCCATACGAGGGAATTATCGCGAGCGGATGGCAGACTTGTTCGTTTGTGATGCGGGCACTGGTTGATAATTATTTTTCTCCTGTTTCAAGCCTCGGTTCTCCGGGAATTGATGAACTGCGCTGGATTCTTCCAGTACGTCCGGGAGACAAACTAATGGTTCGTGCCACCATTATTGAAACCAAACGCTCACGCTCGAAACCAGACAGAGGCATCGTGCGTACATTCATCGAAACAATCAATCAGCAAGAAGATTTAGTTATGAGTTTCCGTTCAGTGAATTTTATGCTCTGCAGAGAAAGTTCCTCAAGCGATAATGCAGACTGAGTTATTAAGCTACCTCCTTCCAGCTTTTCTAGAACAACGTCTAGCTCAAATTGATATAATTATGCGAATGTCGCCGGTTGAGCTGAATCGAAACCAGCATCACGCAAGAGAGTTCCCTTCAACTCTCTTTAGTCTCCCCTCGAAAGACTCAGGTCATCGTTCTCAGGGAACAGATTATAGATAAAGTATGAGCTTGACGTTGTACTGGTGCTGAGAAGTTTTTAACAAGTATTCAAACTTGGAACTGCCACGTCATTTCTTCTTAAAATAAAGCCTCTGAGAATATTTTTAGCAATCTTCGAATTCAAGATTAACCTTGCCGTTTTTCAGCAACAGTGATCTAATAACATGCTGATTTATTATAAAATTTTCCTTTTAGAGTTCAATTTTGCTTGATCCCACAGTTCTCATTTTTTTAAGCAGCGGCCTTTTTCTAGGTTGGTCGCTTGGCGCAAATGACGCGGCCAATGTTTTCGGTACTGCAGTTGGTAGCCGCATGGTTCGTTTCACGACTGCAGCCATTATTTGTGGCATATTTGTGGTTCTCGGTGCTTATGTCAGTGGAACCGGTGCTGCACAAACATTGGGTAAACTTGGTGCGGTGAATGCTATTGGTGGATCCTTTATGGCTGCTCTGGCCGCAGGTTTGACTGTTTACTGGATGACCAAATTAGGACTGCCTGTGTCAACCAGCCAGGCCATTATCGGATCGATTATCGGCTGGAATCTGTTTAGCGATTCTTACACGGACATTTCTTCCTTACTTAAAATCCTTTCCACTTGGATTATTTGCCCTTTGCTTTCGGCCGTTATCGCGGCACTTCTGTTTTCCGTAGCCAAGATATTTGTCAGAAAAATGGGAATTGGACTGATACGTTTTGACGGCTATACCCGTCTCGCCTTAATTCTTGCAGGAGCTTTTGGAGCCTACAGTTTGGGTGCTAATAATATTGCCAACGTGATGGGCGTTTTTGTGCCTGTGGCACCGTTTCCGGATATGCAGTTTGGGCAGGGCTTCAGTATTTCTTCAGCGCAGCAGCTATTTTTAGTGGGGGGTCTGGCGATTGCTGTCGGCGTCTTCACATATTCCAAACGGGTGATGATGACCGTGGGTTCTGAACTGATGACTCTCACACCATTGGCTGCGTGGGTAGCTGTAATGTCACACTCCATCGTGCTGTTCCTTTTTGCTTCTGAACGATTGGAACAGTTGCTCGCGAACATGTCTCTACCAACAATTCCGCTGGTGCCGGTTTCAAGTTCTCAAGCTGTGGTCGGTGCTGTGATTGGAATTGGCATGCTCCAGGGTGGCCGGGAAATCCAGTGGCCGCGTGTTCACAGCATTGTCAAAGGCTGGGTTATCACACCGATTATTTCATGTTTGCTTTGTTTTGTCGGTTTGTATTTCCTGCAAAATGTTTTCCAGCAAACAGTGCAACGTGCTTCAAATTATGAGCTTTCTGCCAGTGTCATCGAAAAGTTTCAAAAAGAGGGAATCGAAACGGATGGACTGCAGGAACTTGATGGGAAGGTTTTCCAGAGTTCTGCCGAAGTTGTACGGAGAGTTAAAGATATGGTTTCTCTGTCCAGCAAACAGGGACTAAAAGTTGTGGAATACTCTTTACAAAAAAGCCTGTTCGTAACTGCTGAAAAAATAGCTGACTTGGACAAGAATGGACTTTCTTCTGCACAACTGGAAGCATTGAGCAAATTGGAGGGACAGACTTACAACTTCGCTTGGCAACTGGGAGATGCATTAGCCGCAATCAGTCCGGAATGGATTGTGCTGGGAGGAGGCCTGAAGAATAAGTTACATGACCGTGGTATTAAACAAAAACTAGCCTATTTATATAGAAATTTTCAACGGAGAGAAAGATGAATCCTTTGAGTTTATTTTTTAAAAAACAGTATGCAATAGAAGAAAAGATTCAACGCCTCTTGCGTTACCTTGAAGATATGGCGCAACTTTATCAGGCAGCGTATGAGTCTTATCTTGATGGTAGTTTTGAAGATTTAAATCAAGGAAATGTAGAACTGGGTAAAATCGAAAAAGAATTGGATGATCTAGGTCGTCAGATTCAAATGTCCTTGCTGCACGAGTCCTTAATGCCTGATTCACGGGATGACCTGCTCTGGTTTTTGACCAAGATGGATAAAGTGCCAAGCAGTTTCAAACATTCACTTAGCGATATTGTCCTCGAAAAACCGGAAATTCCTGAAGACTTTCAGCTGCCTTTAAAAAATATGCTGGTACATACTCATGACGCAGTCAAAGCACTGGCAAATGCCACTGATGCTCTTTTTTCTGACTTGAGAGCTGTGCGGCAGCATGTTGAAGAAGTCGGCCGTCAGGAAAGTATGGTTGATAAAATAGAATATAAACTTTTGCAATCGGTTTTTGAGGATGAAAAATTTGAACTGGCGCGTAAGTATCAACTAAAAGGTATATTGAAACAACTCGGAGCGGTCACTAATCTTGCGGAAGACGTTGCGGAT
Source organism: Pseudomonadota bacterium (assembly GCA_014381795.1). Classification (GTDB taxonomy): domain Bacteria; phylum SAR324; class SAR324; order SAR324; family NAC60-12; genus Arctic96AD-7. The sequence continues at coordinate 3,855 of JACNKY010000329.1, forward strand.
GCAGTACTTATTCTGGCGACCAAGCATTCAAGTTGAACACCCTCGAAGATCAAGACTCACGACTTTTTGGACGGTTATTGAGAATCTCTGATATACCCTGTTGCGCAGTAATAATCGGTGTCTGGATGGATTGTGCAGTTCATTCAATCTTCTGCCAATCTACCGGACAGCGGTTATGACCGAGGCAAAAACCCAACACGTCCCCTGGTCAACGCTAACAAAGGAAGGGCACCTTTCCCGCGTGTTGCTATTGTGTTTCGGTGTTTGGCTCTATGCTGCAGATTCTACACTGGTTGCCACTGTGATGCCGGTTGCAGTGGAGGACATCGGCGGCCTACCCTACCTGAGTTGGACCTACACGCTTTATCAGCTTGGTTCAGTGGTGGCTGGAGCCATCGCAGGATTGATGGTAATCCGCACAGGGATTGCCAAGGCACAAATCGTTGCCGGAATTATCTACATCATCGGCTGCGCTCTAAGCGGTTACGCCCCGGACATGACCACCATGATCTTCGGACGCCTCCTGCAGGGCATGGGTGGTGGCGGATTGGTGTCAATTGCTTTCATCGGAGCGTCTACCCTGTTTCCAAAAAAACTATGGGTACGGCTCATTGCCGTGATCTCAGGGGTCTGGGGAGTATCCTCTTTGTGTGGACCGTTGATCGGTGGTTATTTTGTGGCAGCGGGAAATTGGCGAATGGCGTTCTGGGCGTTTGCGGCACAGGGATTGGTGGCAGTGCTGGTGGCACCTCCGCTCTTAAGGCGGAAATTCCAGACGCAAAAGGAACAGACCCAGGCTATGCCTCTGGCCCGTTTGGCCCTTTTAGGCGTCGCGGTGCTGGCAATCTGTCAAGCCGGAGTAGTAATCAACACAGGAATCGCTGCTGTTTTATGTTTGAGTGGGGTTGTGCTGTTGTTGTTTTTCTTCAAACTGGACGCAGACAGCGAAAACAGGATTTTCCCACGTGGCATCCTCAATCCACGGACGGTCTCAGGTTCAGGACTGTTGATGATATCCTCCCTCTTCATGGCCACCATTTCGTTGACGGTTTATGGGCCACTCCTGATGTACATCATCTTTGGAGCAGAGCCTTTGATAGCGGGTTACATCATTGCCTTGGAGTCGCTGGGCTGGACTATCGTTGCCATCAGTACATCCGGTGTCAGAGAGCACATTGAACCGCGCCTGATCCGACTGGGGGCATTGTTTGTAAGCATTTCGATGGTGGGCTTGATTTACGCCATGCCTTCAGGTCCACTCTGGTTGATTGCGTTACTTGCAACCTTGATGGGAATGGGTTTTGGTATGTCATGGACCTTTGTATCCAAGAGAATCATCGCCAATGTTCCTGAAACGGAGCGCACTCAGGCATCGGGCTCAATCCCAACTTTCCTGCGCGTGGCAATGGCGTTGGGATCTGCACTAAGCGGCATCATTGCCAACTTCTCCGGATTTTCAGAAGCAAGCAGTGTTGCCGTTGCCCGGAACGTAGCTTTCTGGAGCTTCGCCGCTTTTGTTCCGCTGATGTTTGTCGGACTCTTTTTCGCTTGGCGCGTTAGTCGTGAGTAAGATGGTTCCCATCCCTAAATTGTTATCCAAGTTGCATACTTACTTCTCGGCAACCAAGTTCTGAGTTTGCACCCCCAATTTTTCAATACCAAGCTGCATCGTCTGACCTGCGCGAAGGTAGATTGGATCAGGTTTTTGTCCCATTCCAACTCCGGGAGGGGTCCCAGTGGAAATAACATCTCCGGAATGGAGTGTAAAAAACTGACTCAGGTAATGAATCAGATGTGCTACACCGTAAACCATTGTGCGCGTATTACCGTCCTGGTAGCGTTTCCCGTCAACTTCCAGCCACAGATTCAGATTTTGCGGATCTCCAACTTCGTCCGGAGTCACCAGCCAGGGTCCTGTAGGCCCGAAAGTGTCACAGCTCTTTCCCTTGACCCATTGTCCGGAACGTTCTAACTGGAACTCACGTTCTGAGAGATCATTGATCACGCAGTAACCAGCAATATGATCAAGAGCTGAAGCTTCATCAACATATTTTGCCGGCTTACCGATGACCACACCAAGTTCAACT
>JACNKY010000332.1 GCA_014381795.1 Pseudomonadota bacterium
ATTGACCTGGTGGCAATGTGCGTCAATGATATTTTAGTTCAGGGTGCGGAACCACTGTTTTTCCTGGATTATTTGGCTTGCGGTAAGTTGTTTCCGCAAAAGGTAGAAGCGGTGGTGAAAGGAATCAGCGAGGGTTGTCTGCAGTCCGGATGTGCTTTACTGGGCGGAGAAACCGCAGAAATGCCAGGAATGTATAAAACAGCTGAATACGATTTGGCAGGTTTTGCTGTCGGTGCTGTTGAACGTGAAAAATTGATCGACGGTAGTAAAATTGAAGCTGGACATGTCTTACTGGGTTTGGCATCCAGCGGAGTTCACAGCAATGGTTTTTCGTTGGTACACAGTATTCTTGACGAAAATTCGCAGAGCATAAACTCAACTCTTCCGGGGACAGCAGAAACTATTGGCGAAGCACTTTTGACTCCAACCAGAATTTATGTAAAATCAATTTTGAAATTACTTGAAGTTGTCGATGTACAGGGAATGTCCCACATTACGGGCGGTGGATTACCCGGAAATGTTCCGCGGATGCTGCCGGAAAATACAGTCACGGAAATTGAAAAAAGCTCGTGGCCGGATTTGCCGATATTTTCTTTTCTTCGAAAAGAAAGTGGACTTCCGGATGAAGAGTTATTTCCGGTATTTAATATGGGAATCGGCTTTGTGATTTGCGTACCGGAGTCTGCAGAAAAAATTGCGAAAGAGATTTTGGAACAAAACGGTGAAACGGTTTACCGTATCGGTCAGATTGTTTCCGGAAAGAAAGCAGAAGTCCTGTGGGTGTAAAAATGCGGATTGCGGTTTTTGCTTCCGGACGTGGATCCAATCTGCAGGCAATTCACGATGCTACTCTTGCCAATGATCTTCAGGGAGTTTCACTGGCATTACTTGTCTGTGACCGTCCGGACGCACCTGTTGTGGAAGAAGTTAAAAAACGCGGGATTCCGGCTTTTATTTTCAGTCCGCAGGATTATGCTGATAAAAAAGACTATGAAATTGTTATTTCCGAAAAGTTGAAAACAGCAAAAATTGAGCTGGTTGTTTTAGCAGGTTACATGCGTTTGGTAGGTAGCGTTCTGCTTGAAAAATGGGAAGGACGAATGATAAATCTGCATCCTTCTCTGCTACCTCTTTTTCCTGGAATAGATGCGATAGGACAAGCCTGGCGGTCAGGTGCAAAAGAAACCGGCGTCACAGTACATTTTGTGGATGCAGGAATGGACACCGGGCAGATATTTTTACAGCAGAAAATAAGCGTTGATCCGGAAGACACGGAAGTAAGTTTAGCAAAAAAAATTCATTCTCTGGAACACCAGTTACTGCCCAAAGCAATTCAGAAATTTCAGCAGGAAATGTAAATGAAAATTTTGGTAATAGGCGGCGGCGGCAGGGAACACGCTTTAGTCTGGAAGCTCAAAAACGGAGATGCTGCACGCGAAATATTTTGTGCGCCAGGCAATCCGGGTATTGCTGAGATCGCGGAATGTGTACCTTTGCAAGTAAAGCAAATTATTGAATTGGCTGATTTTGCCGAAGACAACAAAATTGACTTAAGCGTGGTTGGTCCGGAAGATCCATTAACTGACGGAATTGTGGATCTTTTTGAAAAACGGAATTTGCCTGTTTTTGGTCCAAATCGGCAGTCAGCCCTTTTGGAAGGCAGCAAAGCCTACGCGAAAAAAGTGATGGAGCGCTTCAATGTTCCGACTGCGGAATACTGCGAATTTGATGATTTTGAAAAGGCACTCGCATATGTAAAAACGCAGGGTGTGCCGATTGTGATCAAAGCCGATGGACTGGCCGCAGGAAAAGGAGTTACAGTCGCAGAAACTCTTGCAGAAGCTGAAACTGCTTTGAGGTCCATCATGGTACAGAAAGTTTTTGGAGAATCCGGAACAAAAGTCGTGATCGAAGAATGTTTACGTGGTGAAGAAATGACCGTGCTGGCTTTTGTGGATGGAAAGACAGTCCTGCCGATGGTACCGTCACAGGATCACAAACCTGTTTTTGACAGTGACCGCGGACCAAATACGGGTGGTATGGGAGCGTATTCTCCGGTTCCGCAACTGGAAAAATGGCTTCCGGAAATAAATGAACGTGTACTTCGTCCGGTTGCCGAAGGTTTGGCTGAAGAAGGAACACCATTCAGCGGTATACTTTACGCTGGATTGATGATCACCGAAAATGGTCCAAAAGTAATTGAGTTTAATGTGCGTTTTGGTGACCCGGAAGCTCAGGTTATTTTGCCACGGCTGGAAAATGATCTGGCGGAAATTTTCTTGGCAGTCACTGAAAAAAGACTTCATGAAGTAAAACTGCGTTGGCAAAGTGGAGCCTCTGTCTGTGTGATTGCGGCAGCACCAGGCTATCCCGGACCTCCAACCAAAGGCCTGCCAATCACACTTCCTGAAGTTCATCTTGCAGGAACGCAAATTTTTCACGCCGGAACTGCGATCCAAAATGAGCAGTTGGTGACAAGCGGCGGCCGCGTTTTTGGAATTAGTGCTCAAGGTACTGACATTGCGGAGGCCAGAAAACATGCATATTCCCTGTTGGAAAAAGTGCAATTTAATGGCAAGCATTTCCGCCGGGATATCGCAGCAAAAGCTTTAAGCTGAAAACCTTCTTTAGCATGCTACCCATTAGGGTAGTATACCCCTACTTATAAGAAATTAAACCCCCACCTATAAGAGGGTTTGCACATTATTTTTTATCTAGTATTATTGTGCTCAATTAAACAAATTATTCAAAAACCCGTACCTGAAAAGTTGATATGGACAGCGTGGATACCCACGATTTGATTTTTCCTTACCTGCTTCGTAAAGTTACCGAAAAAGCAGCACTTGCATCCTATGACTGGATTGGCCGAGGAGACAAGGAGGGAGGAGATAAAGCAGCAGTTGATGCGATGAGAGTTTCACTGAATGAATTAAAACTAAACGGTACAGTTGTTATCGGTGAGGGTGAAAAGGATGAAGCGCCTCAATTATACAACGGTGAAGTATTCGGTGATAAAACTGCGGAAGACCACCTTGACATTGCTGTTGATCCTGTGGAAGGAACGACCTTTTTAGCAGGTGGACAAACAAATGCAATGGCAGTCATCGCGACCGCGCCAAAAGGAACCATGCTGGATCCAGGGCCTGCATTCTATATGGAAAAATTTGCTGCTCCCGCTGAAACGAGAGGCAAGATAGATATGAACTGGTCAACCGAAAAGAAACTTAAAACCGTTGCCAGCTTAATTGAAAAAAATTTGAATGATTTGACAGTTTTTGTGCTGGACAAACCGAGGCACCGTGGACTTATAGAGGAAATACATGAAGCCGGCGCCAGAGTGACTCTTTATCCTGCAGGAGATGTTGCCGGAGCTATCATGGCTGCAACCCCAGATACAGAAGTAGATGTGCTGATGGGAACCGGTGGAACTCCTGAAGGTATCATATCCGCTTGTGCAATTCGTGCTATGGGCGGAGAATTTCAGGGAAGAATCAATCCTCAACTTGCGACAGAGATTGTGAGTGTTCGTGATGCAGGATTTGACACCAATCGCTGGTATGAACGTGATGAATTGATTGGATCAGACGATGTTCATTTTTGCGCTACCGGAATTACATCCGGATTGTTATTCAGTGGAGTAAAACTCACTAAACACCATTTCAGGACAGAAACTCTGATTGTGACCGGAGCTTCCAGAGAAAAAGTATCGCTGATAAACTGGCACAACAGATAATTAAGATTTAGGGATAGGGTTAAAAAACTATCCCAGCCAATAAAATCAGCCACATGTGCCTTGAATAATTTAACACAATATTGAAATATTTCAACTTGAAAAAGGAGACACAATGCCATTGAATCGTTTAGACCGCCCGGTTATTCTCGGGATTGTAGGAGATTCAGCTGCAGGAAAAACCACTCTAGCCGCAGGAGTTGCCGAGATCCTGGGAAAAGATCAAGTTGTGACTATTTGTACCGACGATTATCACAAGTACGACCGGGCACAACGAGCCGAAAACGGTACATCTGCTCTTGATCTAAAATGTAACTACCTCGATATTATTGAAAATGATCTGAATAGTTTGCGTAACGGTAAAGCCATCATCAAACCGATTTACAGTCATCATGATGGTACCTTTAAACCGGCCGAGTATGTTGAGCCTAAACCCTACATTGTGGTTGAGGGGTTGCTTGGCTACAGTACCAGAAACATGCGCAACAATTATGATGTAAAAATATATTTGGATCCGGAAGAGGAACTTCGGGTTCTCTGGAAAGTCATTCGGGACACCACAAAGCGCGGTTATACAGAACAGCAGGTCCTGGCATCACTGGAAAAGCGGAAAGACGACAGTCCGGCCTTCATTCAACCGCAGCGGACTTTTGCTGATATGGTGATTCAGTTTTATCGTCCGGAAGGCAAGGAAAATGAAGTTGGCCCAGGACTTAACGTTCGACATACCCTGCGTCCTACTTTACCTCATCCTGATCTGACATCTTTGCTGGATGTAGGAGCAAATAAAGGAATTACTCTTGATTTGGTACGTGACAACGACGGAAAACCTGTCGATATTCTTGACATTCATGGTAGTATAGAAACTCCTCGTGCAAGCAAACTTGAGGAATTGCTGTGGACCTTGATTCCTGAAGCACAACATTTACGGGAAAATACACGATCCATAGAAGAACTGGAAAAAATTAACATTATCAGTCACCCTTTAATGTTGACTCAATTGCTGATTGCTTATCACATGGTGAAGGCCGCTTTGGGCCATCACGCGATTTAGTGCTTTCCGGGTTTCTCAATTTCAGCGACGGAAGAGTCTCCATACATTTTCTTGAAAAACTAACAATTAATAAAAACTATGAACGCTTCTCCACTCCATCAAGACATGGCAAACGCACTCCGCTTTTTAGCGGTGGATGCAGTTCAAAAAGCAAATTCAGGTCACCCCGGGATGCCGATGGGCATGGCGGATGTGGCAACAGTGTTGTATACCAGATTCTTAAATTTCAACGCAAGTGACCCTGCCTGGGCAGACCGAGACCGTTTTATCCTGTCCGCGGGACACGGTTCGATGCTGCTGTATGCTTTGCTTCATTTGACGGGTTATGAAGATTTCAGTCTGGAAGAACTAAAAAACTTCCGCCAACTTGGTTCCAGAACTGCCGGACATCCGGAGTATGGACATGGCGCCGGAATAGAGACCACCACAGGTCCGCTTGGACAAGGCATCGCAAATGCAGTCGGAATGGCACTTGCTGAACGTATGCTTGCGGATAGATTTGGCAGCGACCTTGTGGATCACAATACTTATGTGATTGCTGGTGATGGATGCCTGATGGAAGGAATCAGCCACGAAGCAGCCTCATTCGCTGGACGTTTAGGACTCGGGAAATTGGTAGTTTTATTTGATGACAATGGAATTTCTATTGATGGATCAACTGATCTTGCGGTTAACGACGATCAAATGATGCGCTTTGGGGCATGCGGATGGGATGTTTCTTTCTGCGACGGACATGATCCTGATGCAATTGCTCAGGCCATCAACGGTGCACACGAAACGCAGGACAAGCCTTCGCTGATTGCATGTAAAACAATGATCGGGTTCGGTTCTCCAAATAAAGCTGGAACCGCAGCTACACACGGAGCGCCGCTGGGCGATGAAGAAATTGCAGCGACACGTGAAGCTCTGAATTGGCCGCATTCGCCTTTCGAAATTCCGGAAGCAGTCAGCAGTGCATGGCGCAGAGTCGGTGCTATGAAAAGCGCAAAAATGGAAGCATGGGGTAAACGTCTGGAAGGTTCCGGAAGAAAAGCTGAATTTGAACGTCTTATTTCTGGTACTCTTCCAAATGATTGGCAGGCTTCTTTGCAGGATTTCAAACGAAAACATTCTGCAGAAAAAACAAAAGTTGCTACCCGTAAAGCGAGTCA
>JACNKY010000301.1 GCA_014381795.1 Pseudomonadota bacterium
TTAAATGCAGCGTTATCAAGGCCGATCTGCTGGATGATACTGCGAGTCGCATCCATCATACGGTGCTTTATTTCCAGTGGCAGTGAAGATGGATATTCATAACGTGAGAAGGAGGAACTGTCCTGTTCCCGTACCGAATCTACAACTCCGTAAACGGAGACAGTACCGTCATAGGACTAGCCTTCGAGTGTACATTGCCAACCACCGATTGGGGACTCCGCAACAAAACTTTCCGGCATCTGGGCAATTTCGGCAGGCATATCATAAGCATTCATTAAATACTGAAAAGGCTCTCCCATAAAGCCTCCCTTTTCACGACAGATCGGCATGACTTCATTGAATTGACGTTCATCATTGATCTGGAATGCTAAAAAAGAACGAAAAGATTTGATTGGTTTGATCCAGAAAGGCGGCAGGAGTTCCAGTTTGCTGAAAGCTTCCTCATCAAATGGATCAAAAGCGCGGAACTGCGGAATAGAGTCCGGAATTACTTTAAGCTGTTCTAGACGGCTCCAGTACTTGTTTTCACACTTGAGAACTGCCTCCAGACTTGGTCCGGGCAGGCCAAAGTGTTTTGCCAGAATTGGTACCATCACTGTACCTGGAAAATCAAAATAACTGGCGACTCCATCAATTGTACCAGCGAAATTTTCCATGGTGCTAATTGCCTGTTCAATCAACGCGCCTATATCGAACTGCTCCAAATTACGCATATCGTCGTACTTCAAGGCTGCGTGAAAGTCACATTCTGCTGCCTGCGGTAAACGCAGCAATTTTTCGAGATTGAAATCGTCCAATCCGACGATGAAGATGTTTTTCTTAGCCATAGTAGTTCTACCTGATGCAAAGTTATTCCGAATTATGTCACAGACCTATTGAGATTGTAGACGGTTGACAAAACTTGAAAGGTGTATTCTGCGTCTTATTCCACTTAAACGTCAAGAGGAAAGCTGAGAGACGATAGTCAAAACTAAACCAGCACAGCACGAACGATGACTGCCAATGACAACACAATCAATAAACTCAGTGCGAATTTACGGAAGGATTCAGGAGTGGTTTTAATGAAACTGCGGTGTCCGATGTAAATTCCAACCAGCAACGGGATTAAAAAAAGGACTGTACGTCCGAGGAGTTCAGTTGAAATCATTTGTTGGCTACCCGGTAGGAAAACAGCGTAAAGATCAATGATGAAAATATAGGCCACCATTGAGGCGCGGGATAATGCCGAGCCCGCAGAAATGGAAAGGAAAAACAAAATTACCGGTAATCCTCCAATTGCGGCTGCTCCATTGATTACTCCAGAAAAAAATCCGACTCCGAGCATCGAATACCAGCTTGCGGAACTTCTAATACGAATGTTTTTCCAGAGTAACAAACTGGCAGTCAGCACAATTGCGGATATGACCAGTCGCATCATTTCCTGCGGAACTTCTTCTAAAAAAGTAATGCCTAAAGGCGTTCCCATGACAGCGCCAAAAACCAGCCAGCGTAGAATTTTCCAGTTTATGGTACGCCAAACCAAAGGCAGCATGTGAATACTGGCCGCGACTTCCAGCATGTATGCGGTGGGTACTACTTCTGAAGGTGGTAAGATTAGTGCTAAACTGGTAACTGTCAATGCTGAAAAACCAAAACCACTGTAGCCGCGGATATAAGCCGCGACTCCGATGGCGAGTAGTGCGTATAGTAACATTAACGGACTGAGGCCGAACCATTCTTGAAATTCGATTTGCATTATTATAGAGTTTCCTGGAAAGGATCCCCGGATTCATCTTTCCAGACTTCTTTAAGCAACCATGTTTTGAATAAACGCACCAGCGGTTTACGCAATGCTTTTTCAGGATAGACGAGATAGTAAAAACCACCTCCGGTAATAGAAAGATCAAAGGGACGGATCAACTGTCCTGAATCCAAATATTCCTGTACGATTCCCACCGCGCAGAGCGCAATTCCGTGGCCTTCCAAAGTTGAGTGGATGAGTACATTGGAATCTCTGATGATAGTACGACGTTTATATTTTCGCTCAGGTATACCCGCTTCTTCCAACCATTCCTGCCATATGTTGTCATCCGGATCATCCAACAGCGGATAGTGAATCAAATCCTCCGGGGTTTTCAGCGGATGTGTTTTCTTTAATAAATCAGGGCTGCAAACCGGTGTAAATTCCACGGCCATTAATTTTTCGCACATCAGGCCCTGCCAGTCTCCTTTGCCCCAGACAACTGCTAAATCAGTTCCATCTGCGCCAAAATCCGGATCATTATTTGAAATTTTCAGATGAAGATTTACTTCAGGATACTTCTGGTAAACTGCCCCTAAACGGTGCACAAGCCAGTTGGCGGAAAAAGATGAACCAACTCCGACCACTATCGTATCTTCCATCTCGTAATTGCGGATATTCTCCAAACTGTCTGCAATTCCCTGTAATCCACTCACCACAGAAGGTAATAACTTTTGCCCTTCATCTGATAGTAATACTTTGCGTTTTTCACGGTGGAAAAGTTTCACACCTAAATATTCTTCCAAAGCTTTAATCTGATGACTGACCGCGGCTTGTGTCACAAAGAGTTCCTTAGCCGCGTTAGTGAAACTCAAGTGACGAGCAACCGACTCAAAAGTGTTGAGAAAGTTAAGTGAGGGAAACCCTTTAAAACCATCCATAAATATTCCTAATCCTAATCATTAAAAAAGATCAATTGTAATTAATGTTCATCACTTGTAAAACAATTACTTAATGGTATCAAGAGAAAAATAATATTTTTATTGATTGATTATTTCTATTGCTATTTTGATTAGTACAGATAATTTATAATCATTATGTAAGAACAGTTAATTTACATACTTTCACCGAGCATTATCATGATAGTTCGTGCCTACACATTCATTCTCGTGGCCTGTTTTTTATGGTCTCTGAATCCTGTCGCCAATAAAGTTGCGCTTGTTGATATCGCCGTTCCGCAGCTGGTTTTTATGCGCGCTGTCTTTGCAGCGCTAATCCTGTTGACTGTAGCTCTATATGCAGGCCACCGCTTCAGACCAAGGGAGATTGGCTGGCGTCCGTTTGTGCTGGGCATCCTTGATCCAGGATTGACTTCCCTGCTTTTTGTTACTTCGCTGACAGTACTGAGTGCTTCCAACACAGTCTTAATAATGGCCTTGATGCCTTTCTCTCAATCGATTCTCGGACGGATGGTATTGAAGGAAGATTTCCAGTCCTCAGTCTGGACAGGTGGAGTAGTTGCTATTTTTGGGCTTGCAATATTTTTCATAGGAGAAGATTTTAATGGGTCCGAGAGTATCTGGGGAAACGCGCTTTTGCTGACAGTATTTTGTTTGATGGCGGTTAGCCAACTGCTGACACGGAAGATAATGATATCTGAAATTCCAACGATTCTGGCTACTACAAGTCAGATGTTTTCCGCCGCGACTGTTCTACTGGTTAATATGCTGCTATTTGGAGATCTTGATAGTCCGCTTCAGGCATCATCCGGAACAATTATGACCTTGGTTTACCTGGTATTCTCTATGGCAATTCCATTTTTTCTATACAACCAGGCAATGCGCCACATTCCAGTCGGCATGGCTAGTTTATTACTAGTTTTGATCATTCCTTTTGGATTTTTATTTGCAGCAATATTTTTGGGAGAAGAGATCACCCTGCTCAAGTCAAGCGGTGCGTTGCTGGTTATGATCGGAGTCGCTTTACCCCAAATTCTGAAGTCACGGAAAAAAACTTATAGCATTTAACGGAAATGAAACAGTTTTAGGCTTTTCATGACTGTCTCAGATATGAAAATTAATTAATCAATGACTAAGCTATTAAAAAAAGTGGCGCTGATCGGAGGAGGCGTAATCGGCGGAGGCTGGGCCGCGCGTTTTTTGTTGAACGGTCTTGACGTGAACGTTTTTGATCCGTCTGACAGCTCGGAGCGTAGTCTGAACGAAATGCTGTCCAACGCCAGACACGCTTATTCGAAACTGACAATGGCTCCGCTCCTAAAACCGGGCAAGTTGTTTTTTTTTGATTCACTTGAAAAGGCAGTTCAAGATGTAGAGTTTATTCAGGAAAGTGCGCCGGAACGTCTCGAACTGAAACGTTCCATTATAAATCAAATCGACCGGTATGCGTCTGTAACCGCACTGATCTGTTCCTCTACTTCCGGTTTAAAACCTTCCTCTCTGCAAGCCGAAATGGAGCAACCGGAACGCTTCATGGTCGGACATCCTTTTAATCCTGTTTATCTTTTACCCCTCGTTGAAATTTGCGGAGGCGAGCAAACTTCTGCGGAAGCAAAGCAACACGCCGCTGAATTTTATCGTGAAGTCGGCATGAAACCTTTGATTTTGCGTAAAGAGATTGACGCGTTTATTGCCGACCGTTTGCTGGAAGCTGTCTGGCGTGAGGGACTCTGGTTGATACGTGATGATGTGGCCAGCACAGAAGAATTGGATGACGCTATTCGTTATGGATTTGGTCTACGCTGGGCACAAATGGGATTGTTTGAAACTTATCGCGTTGCCGGTGGTGAAGCAGGTATGCGACACTTCATTTCACAATTCGGCCCGACTTTAAGTTTGCCCTGGACCAAACTTATAGATGTACCGGAATTAAATGAGGAATTGATTGAAAAAATTGTGTCGCAATCAGACGCGCAATCAGGAATGCATTCCATCCGTGAATTGGAACGCATTCGTGATGATAATCTTGTAGCCATCATGCAGGGACTCAAACTCAATGATTGGGGCGCTGGTGCGCTTCTCAAGGAATACGAAGAACGTCTCTACCAAAAAGCTCATTCCGGAGTAGCCGCAAGTGATCCGGACTTTTCAAAACCTTTATCTTTGTTTGATGCAAAAGTTCTTCCTGAGTGGCTGGATTATAACGGTCACATGACGGAAAGCCGTTATCTGCAGGTTTTTGGAGATGCCACTGATGCGTTGCTGAACTTTGTCGGTATGGACGAAGCATATCGGACGCAGGGATTTTCGGTGTATACTGTTGAAACTCACATCCGGCATCTACTTGAAGTCGCGGGAGGTGAACCGCTTACTGTTCAAACACAACTGCTCGGTTTCGATGAAAAACGTCTCCGGATTGTTCATAAACTACTCCATGTCTCTTCCGGAGATATACTTGCTACAGGCGAACACATGCTGTTGCATGTTGATACAGAAGCAGGATGCGCGGCTCCTCTTGGAAAAAAACTTTATGAAAAACTTGCAAAAATCTGGCAAGGACACCAAAAGTTAACTGTTCTGGATTATGCCGGAAATGGAATCCGGAATATAAAAACAAGCGCCTAATAAATAAAATTGACGGTCACGAAAAGAATCCGTACTATACTTTGTGATTTCGAGAGTAGCGAGAATCTTAAAATATTATTGTAGTCACTCTAATAAGATTTATCGTTTAGCTCTAAATGACAGAGTTTTAGGCAAATTTATAAGGTAAGTAAAGTTTTAACGTAACCTCAACATAGTTAAAATTCGGACATTGAGAGTAGCTTTAAACTGTGCTCTGTGACTCAGTGGTGAAAAGTAAAACTAACTAACATAAATAAATTCAATGAATTACGATATTATTATAACATGTGCGGTTACAGGTTCCGGAGACGCGGCTGGAAAACATCCTCAACTTCCTAAAACTCCTGAAGAAATCGCTAATGCTGCAATCGAAGCGGCGCATGCCGGAGCGGCGGTAGCTCATATTCACGTACGTGATCCGGAAACCGGAGGGGCGGGGGGGTAATTGGAATTGGACGCGGGAGGTGTTGGATGCGTTCGTGGCGGTTGCACGGATGTTCTCATCAACTTAACCGTCGGAATTGGGGGTGATTATGTTCCTCCTCCTCATGATCCTGGGAGAGGGGGTCGCGGGACGGAGGCGGCGAGCCCCGACGGACGGCGTCGCCGTGGGCGTGAACAGC
>JACNKY010000164.1 GCA_014381795.1 Pseudomonadota bacterium
CGCTGGATCAGTCAGTGCAGTCGCATATCCTCTTTTTAGGACTAAACTGCAGAACTATGAACTTCCTGGCACTTCTGCGGAAGATTTTAGTCAAGCAGATTCATGGCTCTCTGCCTTAAGTGATTTGGAAGATGATCTTGTCCTAGGGCGGATATCAAAACCTGATTATCAGCAGCAGAAGATATTTTTTCAGCGTGGTTATCTGGAATGGCAAAAGAAATCAGGAAAGACTAAAGACTGAATTGCTAAATTAGGAAGAAATTTTCTGTAGCAGCGGCAGCGGTTGATAGCTGAGGTTTTTTCCGGAATCAGTTGCAACTAACGCTCGGGCCAAATTAAGGGTTCCTTCTACAGTTGTGAAATAAGGCAGATTGTGTAAAAGAGCAACTCTCCGAATATGTGTAGAATCTATTGAACGTTTTCTTGAGCGAGTAGTGTTTACAATCAGTGCCACCTCGTTACGCTCAAGGTATTCAAAAATATTTCCTGCTTCTTTGCGGTCCAAACTTGTTTTTTCAAGATTTGTGACACCCGCTTTTTGCAACACTTTAAAAGTTCCTGCTGTGGCTAATATTTTACGACCAGCCTGCTGAAATTCGAATGCCGCAGGAATCATTTCCTGCTTATCCTGATCGGTCACACCGATAAAAACGCAACCTTCCTTTATCTCTGACTGATAAGCCGCAATCTGAGCTTTTATAAAAGCTTCTTCAAGATTTTTTCCGCGTCCCATTACTTCACCGGTTGATTTCATTTCAGGACCAAGTTCTGTATCCGCCCCGGAAAAACTAACGAAAGGAAATACCGTTTCCTTGACTGAAACTGTTTGAGGAGCCTCATAGCTAAAATCAATTTCACTCAAATTTAGTCCGAGCATTAGCCATGTTGCATACTTCGCCAGAGGGTGACCGATGGCTTTACTGACAAACGGAACAGTCCTTGATGCCCGCGGATTGACTTCAATAAGAAATATTTCATTATCTTTAACCGCAAATTGGATGTTCATTAATCCTTTCACACTGAGTTCTTTGGCCAGAGCTTTCCCCTGTTCTTCGAGTCTGCATAACATAGTTGAAGTCAAATTTTGCGGTGGTATTATACAGGCGCTGTCACCTGAGTGAATGCCTGCGCGTTCCACGTGCTCCAGTATACCACCCAATTCAAAGTTTTTTCCGTCACCCAACAGATCCATATCAATTTCGATTGCACCCTGCAAAAACTGGTCTATCAAAACAGGATGCTCTGGAGAAACTTTTATAGCTTCTTTGAAATATTCCCCCAGTTCTTTTGCAGATTCTGCAACCATCATAGCTCGTCCTCCCAGAACATAAGAGGGTCGCACAAGGATGGGATATCCTATTTTTTCAGCAATCTTTTCTGCGTCTTTTAGTGAACGAGCCATACCATTTCTGGGCTGTTTCAGTTTCAGTTTCTTCAACATCTTGGCAAATTTTTCACGATCCTCAGCCCGGTCAATACTTTCAAAAGGAGTTCCGAACAAACGAACACCTGCGTCATTTAGTTGTTGTGCCAGTTTAAGTGGAGTTTGCCCACCGAGTTGGACAATCACCCCAAGCGGCTGTTCGAGGTCGATCACATGCATTACATCTTCAAAGGTAATCGGCTCAAAATATAGACGATTCGAAGTATCATAATCAGTACTCACAGTTTCCGGATTACAGTTGAGCATAATCGATTCATAACCAAGTTCACGTACAGCCCAGGACGCATGCACACAACAATAATCAAACTCAATTCCCTGACCTATACGATTCGGGCCTGAACCTAAAATGAGTACTTTTGCTTTTTCAGTAGGAAGCGACTCATTTTCCTCATCATAGGTCGAATAATAATATGGCGTTTCTGATTCAAATTCAGCAGCACAAGTATCAACTTGTTTGAAAACCGGAAGTACATTCCATTCATAACGCATATTATGAATCCTACTTTCAGTTACATTAAGTAATTCTGCAATACGTTGATCAGAAAATCCGAGCCTCTTCCATTTCCTTAATTTAACCGGTGATATTTCCGATAATTCAGTCTTCAGGATAAGCTGTTCTTCTTCAATTAAACTCCGGATTTGCCATAAAAACCAGGGATCAATCCCTGTCTGTTCAAAAAGCGCCTCGTCTGTCCAGCCCTGTCTCATTGCGTCAGCAACGTACCAGATGCGAGTACTACCTACAGTTTGGAGTTGCTCCTCCAGAATCTCTTCTGTTGTTTTATAATCATCATCATAATCCGGAGCATTGAGCCCTGTATGACCTGTTTCCAAAGAGCGTAAAGCTTTTTGAAAAGATTCCCTGAAGGTACGTCCAATCGCCATTATTTCTCCAACTGACTGCATCTGTGTACCGAGACGGTCATCTGTCATGGAAAATTTTTCAAAGGCAAACCTCGGTATTTTTGTCACCACGTAATCAATAGAAGGTTCAAAAGAGGCAGGTGTTTTTTTTGTAATATCGTTTGGAATTTCGTCAAGAGTGTAACCAATTGCCAACTTGGCGGCAATTTTTGCAATTGGAAATCCTGTGGCTTTAGAAGCAAGAGCTGAACTTCGTGAAACTCTAGGATTCATTTCAATTACAAGTATTTCACCGTCAACCGGATTAACGGCAAATTGCACGTTAGAACCTCCAGTATCAACACCAATTTCACGCATAATTTTGATCGACATATCCCGCAGATTTTGATATTCCCAGTCTGTCAGTGTCTGTGCAGGGGCAACAGTAATGCTGTCACCGGTGTGGACACCCATGGGATCAAGATTTTCAATCGAACAAATAATGACCACATTATCTTTATGATCCCGCATAACCTCCAGCTCATATTCTTTCCAGCCGATGATTGACTGTTCGACTAATACTTCATTAGTCGGTGATACTGCCAGACCGTGGGAAACGATACGGGCTAATTCATCATATGTATGAGCAATTCCGCCGCCGGCGCCTCCTAAAGTAAAGGATGGTCTGATGATAAACGGAAATGGATGTGTTTCTGTCAGAATTTTTACTTCTTCAAGCGAATGGACAATGGAACTTTTAGGCATGCCGAGACCAATCTTATCCATTGCCTTCAGGAACAACTCCCGATTTTCTGCCTTATTTATTGCCTCAATGGAAGCGCCGATAAGTTCCACACCGTATTTTTTCAATACTCCATGTTCATGAAGTTTAATCGCCATATTGAGCGCAGTCTGTCCCCCCATGGTGGGTAATATAACATCCGGTTTCTCCTGCTCAATGATCGATTCCAGCGCGCTTATTGTAATTGGTTCAATATATGTTGCGTCCACCAGTCCGGGATCGGTCATGATGGTGGCAGGATTACTGTTGATTAAAACAACCCTGTAGCCCTCTTCCTTGAGAGCTTTACAGGCCTGTGTTCCGCTGTAGTCAAATTCACAGGCTTGCCCAATCACGATTGGACCTGATCCTATTAGCAAAACAGTTTTTATGTCTGTACGCTTTGGCATAATATTGGTATTAAAATTACAGCTTATATCCAGCCTGATAATTTGTAACTAAGTAATCCAAAATATTCATGTGAAATAGTCTGGATGCGATTAAAATTTGCCCAGTCAAAGTAACGCCACCAATGGATGGACTCTTTTCTATATGACTGATTTGCAGCATATGCAAAAGCCTCGATGCCTAATTTGTTAAAGACAGAAACGAGGCGAAATAAATGGTAATCATGAGAAACCAGCAGGACAGTTTTTAACTTTAAACGTTTCAATATTTTAGAAGTTTCTATTCCATTTCTATAGGTGTCTGCAGAACGGTTTTCAATGATGATGTTATCAGGTGGAACTCCCATTCCCTGTAGAATAATAGCCATACCTTTGATGTTTACCGGTGGAAGGTACGGCTTGGTTACTCCGCCCGTAATAATAACAAGCGGTGCTACTCCTTCTAAATATAATTTAGCCGCAGCGTATGCTCTCAGGGCAGAACCTGGTGTTGGTGCTCCCGAACCGTGAACTCCTGCGGAAGCGACAACAATCGCGTCACTGTTGTGTTTTTCACTTTTTGGAGTTAAATATTTTAAAGGCAGATAAATAACTTGAAAAAAGAGCGTGTTACTTCCAAGTAAAAGGATCACCCAACTTGCTAACAGAATGCGATATGAAAGTTTATAATGGTGCCTGTGCCTGTACATAAACAGCAACGCACTTGATAATAAAACTAAAAGCAGTATTGGTCCAAAAACAATGTCTTCAAAAATAAACTTTAAAGGTCGTTCCATTATTATTTACTGAGAAAGGTCAGGGACTGTGTTTTATTTTAGCGTTTAATAAGTTGTTGAATCATTTTTTTAACTTCTTTCCAAAGATTCAGTGAACTTTAGTTTTTTTGTTTTTTTACAGATTTTCAGCAGACACAAATTTCATAATTCCTCCGGAATTTTTTTTGAAGTTCTGTTGTCAGACTTCATATTTAATTTGTCCGTTAATTTCAGAGATCCTTCATAAGATCTTTTTATGATTTGGGCGCTCTTTTCACCTCTGCTTTCACGAGTTAGTTTATTAAGACAGACTCGAAATTCCTGAAGTTCAGGAATCGTTGTTGGATCTTTTAATTTTATACATTTCTGCGGCTCTTCTTCTTGTGCGAAGGCTTTTCCATTCTCCACAAATTCGCCAAAAAAGACAACACTCACTGAACAGAACAATATAATGTTTAATAAACTCAGAACAGAAACTGAGGTCCTGTCAGACATCCTAAATAATAATCTGATAATCTTCGGCTTGAAAGTTGTAGCCATATCTCTTATTTTTACAGGTTAGAGTTTAGTCTTATTTTTAAATAATTTTTTGCAGTAATGCTGTTTCAAAAGGTTTCCAAATCATGTTAAAACTATTCATTGCAGCTTTCTCTGTAGCCCTGTTGTACTGGCTCTGGAGCAAAAAAAATAAGATATTTGCCAACCGAAACAACAAGGTTGATCCATTTATCACGACAATTGAAGCAATTGAACTGCAAACCTTTTTAGCTTGGGACACACCTCGTTCATGTCTTGAAAGTGACGGAATACGTTACGGCAAGCAATTTAAGCTAAAATTTCCACCAGAACTACCACATGAGCCGGGATGCCGTTGTGAAGCCACGAAGCTATTTTATACATCTGATGATGTTTTTCAAGGTACTTCGCCGATTTTAACACACAAGTCGGCTTTGGGAGACATTAGCGCTAAAGATGCATTATTGCTAAAAAACATTTTACTCAAGATAATAAATAATCCTGAAGCAGACAGTTTTACCGATTTTATGTCACAGTTTGAGTCAAGTAGTTTTTCAACAGATATTCGTACGCAGGCAATTATCCTGTTAGAACAGGCGTTTAAAGCAGCAAAAAATGAATGAATAAAACAGCAAGTCTTGAGTTTAGCACAACGGCCTTCTGACTTACAGCAAACCAGCAGTAGAAATATAAATCCAAATTAGAAAAAGCAGACACACAATGAAAAGGCTGACTCGGTTTATCAAGTGGACATTCTGGTTAGTTATAATTACAGGTGTTATTTCCGTGTCTGCTCTCGGCGTATTTCTGTTTGAACTCAGTAAAACTTTACCGCAAAATCTGGAGGACGAACTCCACAAAAGGAATGATGTTTTACCGACTGTTCTTTATGACCGTGAAGGTAATCAGATTGAAGAACTTTTTATCCAGAGAAGGATAGTAGTTCCCTACAAACAATTTCCTCCACATCTTGTGCAGGCACTTGTTGCCAGTGAAGATTCTCGTTTTTTCTCTCACCTCGGAATAGACCCGCTGAGAATCCCCATAGCTTTCCTTGCTAATCTTAGAGCAGGCCGTATTGTTCAAGGTGCAAGTACCCTGACTCAGCAAACAGCGAGACTGTTTTTGTTGACCAGAGAAAAGCAGCTTGTCCGTAAACTCAGGGAGATGTTGCTTGCTT
>JACNKY010000337.1 GCA_014381795.1 Pseudomonadota bacterium
GCGGCAGTCCTGATGCCGATTGAATCCGTGCTTGAAATTGCAAAGGAAAATTTGAACTCAAGCACTTACAATCAAAGATTTACGGAGTGGATGGACAACAAACTGAATTCATCCAGAGAAATCAAAGGCATTAGTTCTGAGTACGGCCCAGTCAAATATATAAAAGATGCAGCTTACCCGGAAAATCCATATCAACTGATGAATCGGCGCTTTCAATTATTTTTTGAAACATTTTCGGTTTGAGTCTTTAAAAGCAATTAATGGAAAAACATCTCAAACAAATGCAGACTTTACTGGAAGCAGGCACACCGTTTGTTACAGTAACTTTGGTGGAGGCCAAAGGTAGCACTCCTCGTGCGCAGGGAGGAAGGATGCTGGTCACCGGCGAAGGCTTGAATTCCGGAACTGTGGGCGGAGGGCTGGTTGAAGCGAAAGCACTGGATTTTGCTCTGGACTTTTTAGCGGAATCCAAGCTCAATGAACAAACAAAATTTGTTCAGTGGAATCTCAACCGTGACGCAGGCATGAGCTGCGGAGGTTCGGTTAAATTGTTTTTTGAACGTTTCCATACCAACATCTGGGAAATTGTGATTTACGGCGCAGGACACGTCGCGCAGGCGTTGATTCCGCTGCTCTTGACTTTAGAAAGTCAACTGACTTGTCTGGACACACGGCAGGAGTGGCTGGATAAATTGCCTGATTCTCCAAAACTAAAAAAACTTTGCGTGAAGTCACTTCCGGAAACAGTAGAAAGTACTGCAGAAACTGCTTTTGTGCTGATCATGACTCAAGGTCACCGCAGTGATTTTTACATCGCTCAACGATTTCTTGCACTCAACACACAACCTTTTTTGGGCGTAATCGGCAGTCGTTCAAAAGCTGCTACCTTACAGAGAGAACTTAAAAAAGAAGGTTTCAAAAAAGCAGTTACAGAACGTCTCGTCTGTCCGCTTGGTTTTTCACTCGGCGGTAATAATCCACAGGAAATTGCCGTCAGCATCAGCGCTCAATTACTTTATGAGCGTGACAAACTTTATGATAAAATTCATCTACGTAACCCTCTACCTGAAAAGTCATGAACCAACTAAGCCTTAGTCTACCAGCATGGATTACTTCATTTTTAAATGAGCAGCCAAAAATTATTGCCGAGCAGGAAGCACAAATGCGTTTTGTGCTTGCCTTAACTGAACGTAATATCCGCGAAAAAACCGGAGGTCCGTTTGGTTCCGCTGTTTTTGAAATTGCTTCCGGAAAACTGGTTTCGGTCGGAGTTAACGTGGTGGTTCAGCAAAACTGTTCTGCTGCTCATGCAGAAATGATGGCACTGATGCTGGCGCAAAAAGAACTCTCAAACTTTGATTTAGGCGCCGCTGACTTTCCAGCTCACCGTTTGGTAACAAGTGGGAAAATGTGCGCGATGTGCTTAGGAAATGTTTGCTGGTCCGGAGTTAAAGAGGTTTTATCTTCCGCGGAACCGGAAGATGTAGAGAGCATTGCAGGTTTTGACGAAGGTCCAACACCTCCGGATTATAACGCTCAGCTTGAGAACAGGGGAATTAATATTGTACCTGGACTACTGCGTAGTGAAGGGCAGAGAGTCTTACAACTTTATGTTGATTTAGGGGGACTGGTTTATAACCCTAAGCGCAATTAGTGAGTCAGACTTTTCGTAACTCTTCCACGATCTCTAAAAAAGCGTGAATCATGCGGGAGTTTCGGCGCTCCCTTAAACAAACTACATGAGCAGTGGTGTAAACATCCGCGTTTTTCAGCGTTAATTTTCTCAGGTCCGGATGCCACATGAATTCCTCATCGGACACCACACCAATTCCCAGTCCTCTGGAGACCGCTAACCAGACTGCTTCACGGCTGCCGATTTCCATCACTGGACTGATCTTGACTCCTGCTTTAGTTAAAGCTTTTTCAAAGGCACGCCGTGTTGTAGAACCGGGTTCACGCAAAATAACAGGTTGGTTTTCCAATTCTTCAATCCGGAGCTCCTCACGCTCCGCCCATGGATGTTCTGCATGTACAAAAACAACCAGCGGTTCCTGACAAAATGGAACTGCTAAAAGACGCTGATCTTCTTCCGTCTGCGAAAGTACTGCGACATCAACTTCAAAACTAAGCAGGCTTTCGAGAATTTCCTGCGAATTACGGACGGTGACCGTTATTTCCAAATCAGGAAAACGTTCATGAAAAAGCGCCAGCATTTCCGTTACATGGAAAGGCCCAACTGCTCCAATCCGGAGATGCCCTGTCTTGAAACCACCTGCGCTCTGCAGAACTTCCTGTGCTTCTTTTTCCAGAATCTCCATGCGCTGAGTAACTGCATAAAGTTCTCTACCTGTTTCTGTCAGCTCAACTCTGCGTCCACGTCGATGAAATAATTCTACCCCGTAAAAACTCTCCAATGCCTGAACTTGACCGGTGATGGTCGGTTGTCCCACATGTAGCACCTTAGATGCTGCAGTGAATCCTCCGGCACTGGCTACTGCGTGAAAAGAGCGGATTTGGGTATAACTGATCTGCAAAAACAACGAACCCTGCGGTCCGGGAAAAGAAGTTTCAGTAGCAGAATTGTTTTCCATTTTCGTTAGACTGAGACTTGTTAAAGACGTTCTCCTCTTGCGGGACGCACGTTAATATTCACAACAACATCAAGCAATTGAGAAAAAGTGTCAATCACGCAATGTACGCCGGTTTTTTTAATATTTTCTTACTTCTTATTTTAACTATTATTTGGATATTGGAGCATTTTTTTACAGCACTTTGACGCATAAGTCTCACATCCATGGCATAGAGAATGTTTTTAGATTGGTGTAACTTTTCATGGCTTCCATCACACCTTCTTTATATCCCAAACCAGAATCTTTGATTCCTCCAAAAGGTGACATTTCAATACGGTAACCTGGTACTTCCCAGATATTAACTGTTCCATGGTTGAGCTCATTGATAAATCTGGTAACATCATCAAGTCGATTAGTACATACTCCCGAAGAAAGACCAAAACTAGTCCCGTTTGCTATCTTAATGGCATCATCGATATCTTTGATTCTGATGATGGGAATTGCAGGGCCGAAGGTTTCTTCCATAACCAATTCGCAATCCCATGGTACATGATCAAGCACAGTAGGATAAAATAATGCACCTTGGCGTTCATTCCCATAGAGTTTCTCTGCACCTAAAGCAACAGCATCCTTGACCCGCTTTTCAAAAAGTATTGCGGAAGACTCATCGATAACAGTTCCTACATCAGTTTGTGGATCGGCAGGGTCTCCACAAACAAGTTTTGAGGCTTTCATCACAATTTTTTCCACCAGAGCATCTGCTATGGATTCTTCCGCCAGGATTCTTTTGACAGCAGTGCATCGTTGTCCAGAATTTTTTGTTGCACCAGCAACTGCAAGATTGGCAGCACGTTCCAAGTCAGCATCATCCATAATTATTAGGGGAGCATTTCCACCAAGTTCTAAGACTGTCCGGCGGTATCCCGCTTTTTCTGCAATGAATTTTCCGACTCCTACACTTCCTGTAAAAGTAATTAGGTCAATATCGGGGTGAGTAATCATTGCGTCTCCAATATCTTCCGGAAGTCCTGTGACCACCTGAAACATTTCAGGAGGCAAGCATGCTTCTGTAAGAATATCTGCCAGCAAAAGAGCGGTTAGTGGTGTTTTTTCAGTAGGTTTACAGACCATTCGATTATTGGTCGCAATGCTTGGAGCTATTTTATGCGCCACCATATTGAGAGGGTGATTGAATGGAGTGATTGCACTTATCACCCCTTGCAAGGGTTCTCTCTGGGTGAATATCTTCCGCTTCTGACCATGTGGTGTAAGGTCACAGGAAAAAATTTGACCATCATCCAGAATACAAAGTTGTCCTGTGAGACTGAAAACATCAAAAGCCCGTCCTACTTCATACAGCGAATCTTTTTTGCTGAGGCCGGATTCAGCAGTAATGAGATCTGAGACCTCATCCCGACGCGAGACCAGTAATTCTGCGGTTTTAGTTAGAATTTGTTGTCTCTCGTAACGCGTTAGTTTAGGTTGGAAATTTTTTGCAATTTCCATTGCTTGATCTACCTGTCTTTTTGAGGCTCGAGGAACAGTTCCTACTACTTTGCCATTGAAAGGATTTATAACTTCTAAACTACCTTTTTCTCCTTCTACCTTTTTCCCACCAATATACATTTTTTTGTCAAACATATTTTCCTCTGAATTAAATTTCTGTTCCGTTAAGAGCATATTCGAAAATTTCTCTGCTACGTAATGTCCGCTCAGCTGCACGCTTTAAATATATCTCATTAAGAGGTTCGCTTAAAATGAATGGCACATTTGCCTCATGCAGGCTACCGTGCGTACGCAAGCGGTTTCCCTTTAAAGCGCTGAGGTCATGATCTTTTTCACTTCCTCCAATTACGGTTTCCTTATCAGCAACCACTGCTAAATCTCCCTCACGGTCCAGAGGTTGATCCAGTTCTTTTGCTACAGATTCTGCTGTCCAAACCTTTTCAATCCCTGCAATTGACTGAACGATTTCAGCAACTTTATTTCGATCTTGTTTTTGCTTGAGATATATTCGTACAAAACCACCTAATGCACCATGATGTCCCACAAATGCGTCTGTAATGGGACAGATCACTTTACAAGTTCCAAGACCTAATTTTTGATCCAACAAATCCTGTAACCAGATTACATTTGGTTCGCCACTTTCATTGGATTTATCACCCATCCCATGGTCAGCAGTGAGAGCGACCAATGCTCCAAGTTCCTGCAAACGTCCAAAGCGTTGATCCATTTCAATATAAAAGCGGTTTGCCTCTGCTGTGCCTGGAGCATGCGCATGCTGAACGAAATCAGTTAGTGAGAGGTAAAGTAAATCTGGTTTTTGTTCTTCCAGAAGTTTTATCCCTGCATCAAGTACGAAAAGGGAAAGTTCTGCAGAATACATATCTGGAAGAGGCTGACCAACAAATTCGAGCACATTTTCAATTCCATTTTCAGCTATTGTACATTTGTCTGCATGTTGGGAGGAAAAACTAACTGAGCCTCTCGAAAGGTCCATACCTTTTTGTAATTGTTTTCTCAGTTTGTCCTTTGCAGTTATCGAGACGACTCTGGCTCCTTCACGTGAGAATTCACCCAAAATAGAGCGTGAACGCAGTAATTCCGGTCCCGTCATCACGACTGGTTCCTGACTCTTTGGATCTATAAAGAAATTCCCGGAAATACCGTGTATCTTCGGTTCACTTCCTGTCACTATCGACATATTATTGGGGCATGTAAAACTTGGCATCGAACCCTGAGCTACCTGATAAAAACCTTCCTTCATGAAACGGGCGATATTTGGTATGATCCCATCCCGTAGTCCGGCTTCAATGTATTCCGGGTCTCCTCCGTCGATACAGACTAGAGCCAAGGGTTTCCTGGGCCAAGCATAGCTTATGTCATTTAATTCCATCTATTTTTCCTTAATTATTTGTTTTGCTTTTATTGCTGACTAAGACTTTATTATTACAAGATCTGTATGTTCACCTTAAGGCTTAAAATCTCAATTATATTTAAATTGGTCTACATAATAAAATATCATTATTGTATCTTATCTATTCATTTATTCAATAGATAGTGGTTAATCAACTAACTTCTACAGATAATAGTTTTCTAAAAACTCTTCGTATCCCGGAAAAGACAAGTTATTGTCTGGACGCATTTACTGAGCCTGTATAAGTAGGGTCGATGTGCAATCTAGGTGGAATCGTTTTTTTTAGTATTTTTGAAAAGTATTATACTACACAATAAAATTAGCCTTGACTAACTAATAACTTAAGTTCATATTAAGTAACATACTGGTTTTTTCTCAGGGAGTTTCCAGGTTCAACAGCCAACTCGATAATTTTTAGAACACTGCGCAACTTAAACT
>JACNKY010000339.1 GCA_014381795.1 Pseudomonadota bacterium
ACATAAGATGGCAGATGCTTATGCAGATGACGGAGAAATAATTGCATGTAAGATGATGACGGAAGATGTTTCTGAAGGCGTGGACGCTGTTATCACCAAACGTAGAGCTGACTGGAAAGGCCGTTAATAAATGGACGGCACTACCCGCAGGCCCTGTTTAGTATCTGCGGGCGGATGTTTTTTTTGCGGATATGGTGCCGTCCCCTAAAACAGTTTCAGCTTTTAAAAACGTACATCGGAACATCCACATGATGCAGCAAATAATCAGTGTTGCTTCCTAAAAAAATACGTCCGGCGACTGTGTGGTCATGTCCTGCCAGCATCAAAATTCCTGCACGAATTTCTTTCTGATATTCAAGAATCCTCAGATAAGACGCACTACCGAAAAGAACCACTTGTTTTACCGGAACTGTTATCTGCATTGGTGACAGAAACTTTTCCATGGCTTCCAAGCCCTGATCTTCAGTCACCTCAAGTTCAGCTTTGCCCATTCCCCAGCTTGCTTCTGCACCGTAATAAGAATAATCAATCGGCATCATTACATGTACGAAGTGTATTTCCGATTCAGTACGTTCCGCCCAGGCTACTGCTTTTTCGACAACTGTTCTGTTTGCCTCACTGAAATCGAGAGGAACCAGAACTATTTTAGCAAGATCCGACTTGCTTTGCCTGTGTACATAGATTGGACAATGAACATGATGCACGACATAATCTGTATTACTTCCCAGAAAAAGCCGACCTAGCATAGTGTGGGAGTGAGCAGCCATAATCACAAGATCTGCGGCCACACTTTCCACCAGTTCCACTATTTTGAAATACGGAGTTCCGTATTCGTGAGAGAGGTCAAATTCAGCTTTCAAATCCAGCGGTGCCAGAAAGTTTTCTAACAACTGCAATTCCTTGCTCTCGTTGCGTTGATCCACCTGTTCAAAATGTCCCGGATAGTAGGAAACTTCCGGGAGCCGGTTCACATGCAGAAAATGTAACTTTGCCGACATACGCAACGCCCATTCATCTGCAAGTTGGATCAGTCCTTTACTGATATCACTGTAGTCAATTGGAACAACAATTTGCTTTTCCATTTTACCCTCCATCTTTTAATGTGAGTTAACAGCCCTCTTCCTCCTCTTCTTCTTCCTCCTCTTCAAGCAGAGGGGGACTTGCCGCTACCGGGGCAACGTAGCGGTCCTGTTGAGTTTCCTCAAGTTCTGTGGATTCCAATAATGCCGGATGAAAAAACGGTCGAATCCGCAATAAGCTCTGCGCCTCTTTTAAAGTAAGTCTAAGACTTTCAATTGAGTCCGCAGTGATGCGTGCATTCCATGCATCTGCACCGCCTTCGAGCAATATAACTTTTCGTTGCCAATTTGCTGTTAAAAAAGCCAGCACTTCTGAAGGGAACTCACCATTTTTAGGTATAACAACCAACTTTTTGTAAAGCGGGATTTTCTCTACCTGTTCACTGAGCTTCTCTCCAGGAATCAATTCAAGCAGTCTCGGAATATTATCAATCACATCAGTCTCATCCAGCTTGAATGTCACCGGAACGAAGTCGTTGCGTCCCTGTATAATCCAGTTCGCTAACTCCTCCACCTGAATCGGATTGATTTGCCTGTCTTCCTGTGAATCATACCAACTTCCCGCTTTAGGCCAGTTAGTCACAACAATCATTCCCAGTAATATAAATCCCATCAGAGGGAGCATCCAGCAGTAATCTTTTTTGAACCACATTATTTTTCTCAGGTTTTTAAGTTTAGTTTTTAGTCACGAATTAACACGGATTACTAAGTCTTTTAGCCACGGATTAACACTGATTAACACGGATTAACGCGGATTACTAAGTCGTTTGGCCACGGATTAAAGCGAATTTTGTTAATGACGTAGCCGCTTATTGATACTGATATTAACAAACTATTTTATCCTCAACGATCTGTGTATATCCGTAGCTTTTTGCTAAGTTTTTGATCCGTGACTATCCGTGTTTATCCGTGGCTTTTGGT
Source organism: Pseudomonadota bacterium (assembly GCA_014381795.1). Lineage (GTDB taxonomy): Bacteria > SAR324 > SAR324 > SAR324 > NAC60-12 > Arctic96AD-7. Next base: position 2,001 of record JACNKY010000339.1, read on the forward strand.
ATACGCACAGCTTCGTGTTTATCCGAGGCTTTTCTTATGTTTCAGCATTAATTTTCTTTTCAATTGTATTTGCTCCATAAAATCCAACAACTGCTACCAGCAAAACAATGAAGGCGACCACCCATGAATTAAGTCCAAACAAATCCGGCAAAGTCAATCTTCCTGAGGCACCCATTGAAGCAAAGCCTTCAATCAACGGCCAGCCTTCTGCAAAGACAAGTACTCCAAAACTCATGCCGAGAATATAAAACAAAGCATCAAGCTTACCTGTGGCCAAACCCACAAAAGAAGTACCCGGACAGTATCCGCCAATCGTAAAACCTGCACCCATGATTAAACCGCCCACGATCTGACTGTTCCAGTAGGTCTTGTTGATGTAAACTGCATCGAGTGACATCAGTTCAAACTCATCCAGAATCAGTAAGCCAAAAACCGCAGTTACAATTGCGGAAAACATTACCCTGAAGACGCTCCAGTCACGACCAAACCACTGCATGACCAAACGGTGCGCTGAGCCAAATCCAGCACGCTCCAGCATCAAGCCAAAGGCAAAACCGAGTAAGCCCGCCAAAATCATATTCACATCTGATGAAATCAGGCCCATTTTGGCCAATGGTGCAATATCCATTTCAAGTTTTAAAATTCAAGGTTAAAATTCATTTTCGTTATTCCCGGTCTTCGTACAGGGGAATGTCAATTTAGGTCTCATTTCGGAGATGCTGCCCCCCCTCTGCGTAACGGGGAAATCCTACCCCGATTTATTCAGGAGTTAAAACCACAACTTACGTACAAAAAATGCCGTGATAAATCCTCCGGCAAACATTGCCAACATAAATGCCCAACTTCCTGCCGCAAGAGTAGCTCCTCCACTTAAAGCCTGTCCGCTGGTGCAGCCTCGTGCGAGACGTGCCCCCCAACCCATAATTCCGCCTCCTAGAAAAGCGTACCAAAAGCGCTGACCGTTGCTGATGTTTGGTCCTTTGTCCACCGCTTTGCCGAAACGTCCGGCCGTGATCGCGCCAAAAAGCCCACCCAGGAAAATTCCAAAAACCTGAAAAACCAGCCAGTCATTCATCCAGGCTCCGCTTTCACCAAAATATCTTGCGAAATAGCCCAGGCTTTCTGCGTGTTCTGAAGCTACTGCATGCAGCCCCACAGCGGTTGCCCGTGACAATGCTCCGGATCCGCCTAGTCCTCGTCCGGCAATGTAGAACGTTGCAATCAGCACCAAGCCCAAGCCGATTCCGGCCCAGATGTTCGGCCAATAAGCTAAGCGTTTATTCTCGGTTGTTTCCATAAATACCTTTTACACGGACGATCGACTGTTGAAAATAATTAGTGGTCTTGATTTAAGCAAACGTTGGAAATTCCTGACCTGCAAAGACAATCACAAAACGTAAAGTGATGCTGCCCAACAAAACCAAAATCGGAACGATAGGTGAAAATTTAACTTTTTTTAGACTTTCTAATGTTTCCAGCATTAAAGGCAGAATCATACCGCCAAAAACGAAGACTACCCAAAACCAGGGTGCATAGTTACCGGATATCAAATAGATCATTGCTTCACGCACATTTTCCGATCCGGTTATTCCACCGACGATAAACAATGTTGTGGCAAAACCCTCAAGTGAAATCAGGTACATATCTATTTTTGAGAACATCAGTTTTTCATTTTCAGGAGCCAACAACATAATTAAAGCAGCGGCGGCAGAAAGCCCTGAGAGCAGAAAGACAAAACCCAATATTGCACTGGACCACAAAGGCCGCGCATAAAAAGTGGATAGTAATATTCCGGTGTAAACACCAACTCCTGCACCTAAATGCACATTTGTCATTGCTATTAAATTCAGGTATTTCTCGGTTAAATTTATGATTGGTTTCAGAAATGTAAATTTTTGAAACCATTCCCGATTTACCACCAGTGCTTGTGCGACAGAAAGTGGGAAAAACAAAACCAGCAGCCAACTGCCCCATGACATGGGAGAAGTATAAACAAAGGCTGTGTAAAAGCGCCAGACGTGTACTTTGTAAGCCAAATCCAAAAATAAAAAAAACATGCCCGTACCGAGTAGAATCGGGGCGAGCAGTGAACCCGCTTTTACTGCATAGGAAAACGGACCGCGTTCAGTGTGACTGAAGACACCGCCCTTCTGCAACAGCAACAGTCCGGACGCAAGCACCAGCAGTCCGGCGGACAGTCCGCCCAAGAACAGGTAAACAGGCACTTCCCAGTTCCAAACATCCAAATGCGGTAGCACTTGAGGATTCAGTTTATTTGTGATGATTTCAACCATTTTAAGGTCTCAAGTTTCAGATTTGAATATTCGGTTCTCATTCATAATTTTCCGCGTTTTTTCACGAAGATTCTTAACTGTTAGCTACTATAATATATGTAGTCTAAAAACAGCTTCAGGATTAAAAAGTTTGTTCAGTAATGCCTGTCATGTCTTACTGCTTATGCGAGCCAAAACAATTTTGGTTTTGTACCAGCATGGACTTTATCCTGAGTAACGGTTCGTCCTTCCATCAATTTTTCTGCTTCACCGTCGTTGCTGTTCAAATCGACTAGGTGCAAAGTTTTCGTTGGACAAACGGTAACGCAGGCCGGTTTTAAACCATCTTTGAGACGATGCTGACAGAAAGAACATTTGTCCGCATAGCCTTTTGGATGAATGTAACGTGCGTCATATGGACATGCCGCCATACAGGCTTTACAACCTGTACAAAGGTCACGTTTGATTTGTACTGTACCGTCTCCGGGATAATAGGAAGCACCCGTAGGACAGTTTGTCACACACGGTGCGTCTTCACAGTGCTGACAGCGTTCCGAGCGGTTCAGCATTTTTAAGTTAGGAAAAGTTCCTTCCACACGCTGTACAATCCAATCCCGGCAAAATCCTTCCGGTACATCATTTTCGGACTTGCAGGCGTAGACACAGGCCGAGCAACCAACACAGCGTTTGGTGTCGATAATCATTGCGTATTTTCGTTCACGAGCCATAATGGTTTCTATGCCTTACGAGTAAAAGTGACAAAATTATTGTTCATTCCTGTACCGCCCATTATTGGGTCGATACTTTGTTGAGTAACCAAATCGGCATCGCTTGCACCGCGTCCTCCAGCCTGTTTCAACCAGGGATGAGTATGTCCGAAACCATGCACCATATAAACTGCATCCGGACGAATACGTTGCGTCAGGCGGACTTTTATAGTTGTTTTGCTTTTAACTCCATCCTGATTTACCAGATAAATATATTCACCATGTTTTAATTTCATATCACGTCCGGAAATTTCATTGATCCAGATTTCATTTTCCGGCATCAACTCACCAAGGAAAAGATTGTTGGCAGTACGACCAAAAGTATGCATCGGCGCACGTCCGAAGAGCAGGCGAAAATATCCGGGCGGGTTTTCCGGAGGTGGTGTATATTGCGGAACCGCGTCAAAACCCAATTCACGTAACTTTTCAGAAGCAAGTTCTATCTTTCCTGAAGGAGTTTTAAATTTTAATATCTTTCCGGGCCTGCGGTAAATTTCGGATTCCGGTTTTTTAAGTACACCTTTTTCTTTCAACTCACTCAATGAACTGCCGATTTTCTGTAAACGTTGATCGAGATATGTTTCAATATCGTCCGGAAACAAATCCGGCAACCCCATTTTTTCCGCCAGCATTTTGGCAATTTCGTGTCCAGGTTTACTATCGTACATTGGTGGAACAACTGGTTGACGAATGCCGACATAAGGCACACGGTAAGTGCGGTCATCCAGATCATCATAGCGTTCCAGATAAGTCGATTCCGGAAGAATCACATCTGCGTAACCGGTGATTTCCATGGGCAACACATCAACCCCGAACATAAAATCAAGATTCTGAATCGCTTTGAGCGTTGCCTGCTGATCACCAA
>JACNKY010000340.1 GCA_014381795.1 Pseudomonadota bacterium
TTACATGCAGTTCGACGGAATTTCATGCGTGAAAATCAGTAAGAACTGTGGTGAGGCCGCAACTGAATTGTGTCCACATGAAAGATGTTCTTTTACTAAGTCAGGACGGCAACCCCTTGACTCTGTGGCCCTTGAGTACTATCACGTGGCAACAGGCGATCAAGGCGCTCTATCTTGACAAGGTGACAGTTTTACGTTCCTATGATGACTGGATATGCCATTCACAACACCTGGCCTTATCTGTGCCTAGTGTTGTGATGATGGCCCAGTATCATTATCAGAAAGGTACAGTCAATTTTACCCGCCGTAACATTTTCCTGCGAGACCGTTTTAACTGTCAATATTGTCAACGTCATTTCTCCGTTGATCACCTTACTATAGATCATGTTATTCCGAAAAGCAGAGGTGGCGGAATGCGCTGGAAAAATGTTGTTACAGCCTGCCAAAAATGTAACCTGAGTAAAGGTGCAAATATAGTTAAACCTTCTCAGCCACCATTTGAACCTAATTATTGGCAAATGGTCAATATTGCCAAAACTCTCCATATCCAAATTCCTGATCTAAGTTGGCAGGAATATCTACAGTGGCCAAAACATCTCGTGAAGATAAATCAGGTAAAAGCAGCTTAGCCGTTTTTGCGTTCGAACTCCTGCATAAATAGAGCTAGTTCTGCTACTCCTTCAAGAGGCATAGCATTGTAAATTGAGGCTCTTGCACCTCCGACCATGGCATGTCCCATCAGACCAAACAAACCCTCGTTATCAGACTCTGTTAAAAACTTCTGGAGAAGTTCTTCTTGCGGAAAATGAAAAGTAACGTTCATGGTTGAACGATGTTCAGGGTGCGCGACTGCTTTATAAAAATCGGATCGATCCAGTACGTCATACAACAGTACGGATTTTTTCTCAGCCAGATTTTCCATTTCCGGAACCCCTCCCTGTTCCTTTACCCACTCCAGCATAAGACGCATCACATAAACCGCAAAAACATTTATCGTGTTTGGAATGGAATGATGTTCGTCAAAAAGTGCATAATCCAGTAATTTAGGAGTCTCAGGAAGTGCATTGCCCAGTAGATCATCCCTGACAATTACAATTGCAGTACCGGATGTACCGAGATTTTTCTGAAATCCCGCATAAACTACCCCAAACTGTGAATAATCCATTTCTCTGGATAAAATGTCTGAGGTGGCGTCTGCAGCTAATGGCACACTACCGGTGTCCGGAAAGGAGTGCCAGCGAGTTCCGTAAAGCGTATTGTTTGTAGTCAGGTGAGCATAACTGCTTTCCTGATCCAGTTTGCTACTGTCAAATTCCGGAATTTGCCTATAATCATACTCTTTAGTATCCATCAGAACTTCTGTGCTACCGTAACGCTGAGCCTCTTTTTCCGCTAAAATACCCCATCTTCCGGTGATAAAGTATGAGCCTTTGTGCTTTTTGCGGTACATTAAATTTAGTGGTACAGCAGAAAACTGCATTTGCGCACCACCGTGCATGAAAAGCACACGGTAGTTTTTTGGAAGATTAGTCAGTTCACGAAACAGTGATTCAGTAGAATCAAGAATTTCACGAAAGATTGGAAGTCTGTGGCTCACTTCAACAATTGAGGCACCAAGTCCTTGATAGTCCAAAAATTCATCCTGAATCTTTTGCATTACTGGAGTAGGCAACATTGCCGGTCCTGCACTGAAATTGTAGACACGATTAGTCATTATTTAACCTCTGTTTGCTTTGTTATTAGCTTGTTCAAAAGAAATAATTAAAGGGTTTCTGTTGCAGTAATTTTGTCAAAGTAAGCAAAACATCTTTAAGATCTAGGACGCAAAACCAGCTCAACCACGACCGAGTGAATCTTATCCTGGCGTATGAAACGCACTGTGACTTCTTCACCGGATTTACGTGTTTCGATCTGCTCCGCTAAATCTTCCATAGAAGCAACAGGAGTCTCGCTGATGTGAGTAATTATATCACCACCCCATGGGACCTTGTAGCGTCCTACTTTGACAGTTCTCGAGGCTCCACGCAATCCAGCGTTGTCCGCCGAAGCACCGGCCACCACGCGTGCGATTAACAGTCCTTCCTGAATGTCAATTCCAATACGCCGTAAATAAACCGTTGGGATGGGTTCTATTCCGAGCCACGGGCGCCTTACATAACCGTACTCTAAGAGATCCGGCAGAATACGTAACGCGGTATTACTCGGTACCGCAAAACCGATGCCTACACTTCCCGCGGAACCTATGATCGCAGTGTTAATACCAATCACATTTCCCTCAGAGTCAAGCAAAGGGCCACCTGAATTGCCGGGATTGATGGCTGCGTCCGTTTGTATGATACCTTCTATTTTACGTCCGTTTTTTGCCGCAATGGTACGTCCCAAAGCACTGATGATTCCTGTTGTTAAGGTCTGCCGTAGACCAAAAGGATTTCCCAATGCCAATACTTTTTGGCCGACTACAATGTCATTTGAATGGGAAAATTTGAGGACATCATAACTTTCAGCAGGAGCTTGAATCTGTACAATGGCCAGATCGTTGTTTGGATCAGCTCCGACAAGTTTTCCGGACCACTGACTATTATTGGAAAGAGTTACGACCAATTTACTGGCACCTTCCACTACATGATAATTGGTGACAATAATTCCTGATTTGTTAATCAGAAATCCTGTTCCGGAACCTGATTCGGCTGGAATAGCACGGTAGTAGAAATCGTAGTTAACAGCAATATTGCTGATGTTAACTACAGCTCTGCTGCTTTTTTGATAGATACTGATATTTTCCTGCTCATCAACGGAATAACGCGAAACTCCATGGACTTGTGAAAAACAGAAGGCAAGAACAAAAAACAAAAATAAATGTCTAGAGGAAAACATAAAAAAACTTTAGAATTTACAGATTTTAATAAACTGACCTTCCGCCGTCTACAGGCAGGATGGTACCAGTAACGAAGTCCGATTTTAACAAATATTCAACAGCCTGTACAATATCTTCCGCTAAACCGAGCCTTTTAAGAAGACTGCGTTCAACGGACTTTCTTAAGTCCATTTCCGAGTGATCCGGAGGAAGCAACACTGTTCCGGGTGCAATAGCGTTGACTTGTACTTCAGGCGCTAAAGCACGTGCTAAACCTATGGTTAAAGAACTGAGCCCTGCTTTTGATGTGCAATAAGGTAAAAATCCGGACCACGGCCGATCCGCGGAAACATCAACCATATTTATTATTTTTCCTTCTCCACGTTTTTGCATGCCTTCCGCAATTGTTTGCGCTAAGAAGAACGGTGCTTTTAAATTCAGCTCAAAGAGATGATCCCATTCCTCTTCACTTGTTGAGAAAAACGGAGTAGGGAAAAAAACAGCTGCATTATTGATCAACACCGAAATTGGTCCGGAATTTTCCTCTGCTTTACGGACAAGTTCTTTTATCCCGGAAACATCTTTTAAATCTGCTTGAAGAATAAGATGTCGTGATTCGTCACCTGGAAGTTGCTTAACGGTTTGTTTTGCGCCTTTTTCAGAGTGGTGATAATGTATGACAACGCGCATTCCCAATTGACCTAATTTTTGAGCAATTGCTTTTCCCAGTCTAACTCCGGAGCCAGTGACCAGCGCTACTTTATCTTGCAAATCCATAAACTATTTTTCAATTATTAGCTAGTATGCCTCGCGAAGCAGAAATAAATATCGGCCTGACGATGGGTGACCCCAACGGAATAGGTCCTGAAGTTTTACTACGGACCCTGGAATATATGCATCCTTTTCAGGCATGGCAACCTTTAATTTTTGGGGACACGGAAATCCTGACTGAAATGAACGAACTTTTAGGCTTCTCTTTTTCATTTGAAACAATTTCTGTAAAAGGTGGTATCTTGATAAAAGATTCCCATGATTCTTTATGTCTACCAGTAATCGATTTGTCCGTTCAAAAAGCTCGAAAATGGGAACTTGGTACATGTTCAGTCTGGGGTGGAGATTCTGCATTTCAATTTGTTCATAGCGCAATCGACTTTGCGAACCGCAATATAATTGACGCAATCGTTACAGCTCCGTTGGCTAAAGAAGCTCTACAGGCTGCAGGGCACCTTTTCCCGGGCCATACAGAAATTCTTTCACATTTCAGTAATGGAAAGCGATCAGTGATGATGCTGGCTGTTGATGATTTACGTGCTACCATGGTAACGCTTCACGTCTCGTTACGTCAAGCCCTCGAATCACTCACAGCTGAACTTATCCTTGAAGTTATGGAAATAACGGATTACGGGCTTAAAAGAATGGGTATTTCTAAACCGAAACTTGGCCTCCCAGGAATCAATCCTCATGCAGGCGAAAACAGTTTATTTGGTGATGAAGAAGATAAAATTATTCGACCTGCAATGGAACTTGCCCGAAAAAAAGGAATAATTTGCGAGGGGCCTTTTCCGCCGGATACAATCTTTTTGGAGCACCGCAAGGGGCGTTTTGACGCTGTGGTGGCACTTTATCATGACCAGGCGTTGATTCCATTAAAATTATACGGATTCGATCGTGCCGTAAACATAACTCTGGGCCTGCCTATTATCCGTACATCACCGGATCACGGAACTGCTTTCGACTTGGCACCGCAAATTAAGGCGAATCCGAGTTCTATGATAGAGGCAACTAAGACTGCTCTTCAGATGGCGATGATATCATTTCAACCTGCTGATACGGACGTAGCATAATTTATTCAAAATAATTCGAATAATATTTGCAGACAGCGTTACGGTATGTTGATATTCTGCTGAACCGCGGTTTATGAAATGTTTGAAGTGTTGATGAAAAGCAAAATAAATAATGAGCTAATTTAACGCTTTACCCTGAGAGGAACTGTCTGAATTACTTTCTTCAGGAAATGGTAAAACATCTTCGAATAACAATGTGCGTTGAACTATTTCCTTAAAAATAGGCGCAGCTACACTTCCACCGTAATAAGAAGTACGAGGTTGTTCAACCACAACAAGTACTGTGACTAATGGTTCAGAAGCCGGAGCAAATCCTACAAATGACGCAATGTAACGTGTTTTGGAGTAACGACCCAACTGTTGGTCGTAAATCTGACTCGTACCGGTCTTTCCTGCGACTTGATAACCTTTAATAGCGGCCTTTACAGCAGTCCCACCTTGTTGAGTAACAGAGACCAGATATTCTTTAACCAATCCAGCAACTGATGCTTCGACCACAGTGCTTCTGACTCCTTTTCCAAAACTCTGTATCAGTTTTCCGTCATTAGCTTTTATTTCCTGCAATTTTTTTCCATTATTATCACGTAAATGCTCAACAATATATGGAGGAACCCATTGGCCTTCATTTGCAAAAACATTAGCTGCGCTCACCATCTGCAAAGGTGAAACGAGAATTGCCTGACCAAAAGATATATTCGCATGATCGATCGTCTGCCACTTTTTAGGAGAAATGACTCTTCCGGAAGCTTCTGCAGCAACACCGGAGTTAGGCTGTTGTCCAAAACCGAAACGCAAAATATATTCATGAAATTTAGCAGGAGACATGCTCATACCAATTTTTGCTGCACAGATGTTTGAGGATTTTTTTAATACCTGCTTCAGCGTCATTATTCCATGCGGAGAAGTATCTCGGACCATATTTCTACCAATCTTATATTTACCATTTTCACAGAAAAATTCTTGTTCAGGAGAAATCATGCCTTCATTCAGTGCAGCCGCAATTGTGACCATTTTAAAAGTAGAACCAGGTTCGTAACCTGAAGTTGCAGCGCGGTTGAGTTGAAGTGCCATACTGT
>JACNKY010000295.1 GCA_014381795.1 Pseudomonadota bacterium
TAAAAAAAATAGTTTTATCTCCCGCAGGAATATATGCTGCACAAAAATTTCATCAAATTCGCTTGAGCACTAAAATTAAAAGCATAAAAGGTGTGTCCTTAAAAAAAGAAATCACAAGCAAACCAGGATTCCGGACTTCATGGAGTCAGCAAATTGGGGCTAGCGGTGATGATATCGGTTTTGCCCTAGCTGTTGGTTTGGAAGGTAATATCTATCTGGCAGGACTAACCAGTGCTGATGAAAGCGGTGATGAAAAAGATTTGTTTTTAGCAAAATATTCCCCGAACGGATTTCAGCATTGGATTCAGCAGGCTGGATTTGGAAGGTCAGTAACGGCAGCAGTTTTGCAGATAAAAGAAGCAACTCAGCTTCGCTTGAGTGCTTATGCTCAAGAAAAAGGCAGTTCGGCTGTGATCAGTGCTGCTTACAGTATGGACGGTAAAAAAATATTTTCTAAAATAATTGAACTCACCGGGAAGGCTCCGGGAAATGGATTGGCAATGGATAAAGACAGTCACATTTTCATTCCTGCTGCTACCCCTTTCAATATCTTGAAAATTCGTAAAAACGGTGAAAAAAGCTGGGGTACCGAACTAAGTCTTGGACTCAATATCCGCGCAATTGCAGCCGATACGGAAAATGGCCTGTATATTAGCGGAAATATGAAGCTATCACTGGATGGCAAAAATTCAAAAGGCGGCACAGATATTTTCCTGCTTAAAATTTCCCAGCAGGGTCCTAAACTCTGGAGCAGGTCTTTTGGAACTGCACTTGATGAATCAGCAACCGCGTTGGCAACTAAGGACGCAGAAGCTGTAGCGGTTGTGGGTAACCTTCCTCAAACCGTGGGTACCGATGATGACGAAACAGAAAAGCACGATGCGTTTGTCGTAAATTACAATTCTGCCGGTAAACAACAGTGGACATACATTTTGAAAGGTCGGAATTCTGAACAAAGCACAGTTGCCGCGTGGACTCCCGCAGGTGATTTACTGGTCGGTGGTTTTACAGATAGCAGCCTCGAAGATCAGCTTCACTCAGGTAAAGAAGATGTGTTTTTAGCAAAGTTTGATTCCGCGGGCGTACTGCTCTGGCTGAGGCAGTTTGGTACTCCGGAAAACGAACGTCCCTTAGCTTTAGCAATAGGTAGAGCAGGACAAATATATGTTACAGGTTATACTGAAGGTCAAATGGATGGTGCAAAATACAGCGGTGGCAAGGATATATTTCTGGTACAGTTTAACAAAGACGGTGAAAAACAGTGACTGTCTGCATAATGTACTTCAACAGCAAATTATGCTTCATATTAACAATTATCACTCCAGAGTAAGATTAAAAACAGAAAAAATTAACTAATGGATACAAGACCAATTAGAAAAATATTTATAAAAACATTGCTGCTTCTTTGCTGTCTTGTTTTATCACCTGCCGCTTGGAGTCAGCAGCTTGAAAATTCTTTGCGTAGGACAAATCTTGCTCCGGAAATACTAAGGGCCATGATTCCGGAAAAACAGCAAACAATCATGAACGCGTTAGCAGATTTTGCCACACAATACAAAGCATCTCCCAATTCAGTAAAAAAATATTTACTGAGGCAAAAGCGTCAAAAATTTCTCGCGGAAAACTTGAAAGATCTTGTTTTCTCTGATTGGATCGGCCGTGTTCAGACACTGCATACAACCGAGAACGGCAAAGCATATCTGCTACTTGAACTCGCGATACTTCCTCCGGAAAATACTGAACAAAATCTGCCTATTCCGGAATTCAGGGTAACAATGGGAACCTGGAATAATGCCTACACAGACTTGGATTATAAAACCCTGATACTGCCTGGAACGCCTCTACATACATGGCTCGCAAATTTTAATGAAGGTGAATGGTTGATTTTTTCCGGCAAAAGTTTTGTGGGCAACGAGGATTATCTCAAGGAGGCGAGTCCAAGTGAAACTGATGCTATGCTGTCACCGCAATTTATTCTCAAATTTGAGTTACTGGATAAACTTGATATTCCAGAAGAAGAATTACAAATTGTGAAAAGTAGCACAACTCCTGAGACAGCAGTCACAAAAGAAACAGATAATTCTAAGCAATTACCTGCCGTAAAAAATAAAAGTTCTAATATCAAAAAAAGCAAAAATTCCTCTGTCTTTTTACGTCCTGAATTAACGATTCGCTATTACCAGGAATACCGGCTCAGTAATTACGATTGGGACTATCAAAAATACATTGAACGCTGGCATCAGTTAGTGCGTTACTATTGGGGGAATCATCCCGCCTCAGATTATTTAAATGGCTCAAATCCAGAAGGAGGAGAGGTTTTTGTGCTGGCAACTGTAGGAAGAGATGGGCTTGTGAGTAATTATCAGGTGAGCAGTCTGGGAGAAGTTTCCGACAAGATGCGTGAAGCGGCGTTAGAAGCAACACGGCTGGTTGCATTACCTCCACTGCCGGAGCAGTTCCCTGACGACGTTCTAAAAGTTGAGTTCCGCTTTGCCCATTCACGAATTCAGCATTTAATTAAAGCAGACGTAGATCAAATGAAAGCTGTCTTGATGCTTCAGGACAACAAAACTGATGCTGGCAACAACATCGTTACCAGGATGGGACAAAAACTCATCCGAAAGCAACGCTTAAAACAGGCTAGAGTTTCATTCCTCGAAGAGTTACGGCAGGAATTTTCCTCGCATTTTAATCCGCATCAGCGTTTTGATCCAAGTTTAGAACTGCAGATAGAGCTCGGAATCAGCCGTTCTGGCAAAGTGGTGGAACAAAATTTGACACTGGCTGGAAAATCGGTTAAATTTCAACTCGCAGTATTGAATGGTTTAAATCAAGCACGTTTTGATACCCTTCCGGAGGTTTTGCGTTCCGAATCACCTTACCGTGTGCGACTGCGGGTTATTCCCTAAAAACAGTTTTGCCGTCTCTCTTAAAGAAACGGTTTAAACTTTTTTTCCAGCAGTTCCGCATTGACTGCGCCTATATATTTATAGAAAATTTTACCTGCCGGATCTATGAAAAATGTCTCCGGCACACCATAAATTCCATAATCAAGGGCTATATTTCCAATAGCATCATCCAGACCCAGAAAATATGTCTTACCAAAAATACGCGCAAAATCTTTGGCCCTGCCTGCTGTGTCCTGAACCGCAATACCGATGACTTTTATTTGTTGAGTTGTTGAACCATATTTCTGGTGAAACGCTTCCAGAATATGAGCTTCAACCTTGCATTCCTGACACCATGATGCCCAATAATTCAGCAGCACAGGTTTGCCTTTAAAGTCGCTCAGACGTATTTTTACATCACCGTTTAAGGCTGCAATTTCAAAATCAGGAGCAAGTTTTCCAACAAGAGGCGACGGAACTTTTTTTGGATCACGCGTAAAGCCAAAAGCAAGCAACGCAATTAATCCGAAGATAAGACCCCAAACTGCCCAAAATTTCCAGGATGTCCACATGATATTTTTTTAGGAGTTTGCTGCTTGTGCTGCTAAATAACGTTCGCGTAAAATTGTTTCATTAGCTACCAGACTTTTTGGTCTATAGGACATACTGAGTCCCACCCCCAGAGTAAAAACAGGTAGCGCCATCCAGGCCCAGCCAACCAGCGGATTGATAAAAACACGTAGTGTAACTGAATCCTGCTCTCCACCGTTTTCGCTAGAAAATATCAGATAGAGATCTTCTAGAAAAGAACGCCGGATCGCAACTTCAGTCAGAGGCTGTGGTTGTGTGGGATAAAAACTTTTTGCGGGTTTCATCACTTCAAGTAGATTTCCTTGTTTGTCAAAGACTTCCACTATCGCTGCGCGGTGAGTGGCGTTTCCGACAATAAATTCTTCTACCTGCTTGAACTTTAAACTATATTCACCGATTTGTTGGGAAACTCCTGACTCAAGAGTCATGTTACGTTCCACTTTGAAAAAAGCCCCGGCAAAACCTAAAAACATCAACACTACTCCAAAGTGAATCAGCAAACCTCCGTAACGTCTTGGGTTATTTGTAATGACATAAAATAATCCCATTATAATATTACTTTTTGTCTGGTTGCTTTTTACTTGCACCGCATTTGCGATTTCTAAAACGATGGTAGATGTCACAAAAATCGCCAGCCAGAATATCGTATGAACACTCCAGAGTAAATCTCTGTCTGACAAAAACCACGCCAAAAACACCGTGCCTGCTGTGGCCAAAATCAACGGGTTCCTAAAATTCCGCAGGAGTCCTTCCCAACTTGATTTTCTCCACGCAATCAAAGTCCCAATTCCCATCAGCAGCAACAGCAAATAGCCCATTGGTGCTATGATGGTGTTAAAAAATGGTGCCTGAATGGAAAGTTTAGTCCCCCGCACTGCTTCCGCCAGCAGAGGGAATGTTGTGCCGAGTAATACAGTGAACGCTATTCCTACAAGAAGAACATTCTGTGCCAAAAAAACATTCTCGCGGCAGAGGATTGAATCAATTTTGTGTTCTGATTCCAACATATTTATGCGCTTGAAAAGCAGGGAAAAACCAATGACCAGTATGAAAGCAAGAAAGATCAAAAACGCCGGACCGATTTCTGATTTGGTAAACGCATGAACCGAATTAATGATTCCGGAACGTGTCAGGAATGTGCCAACTATGGTCAGTCCAAAAGTGAGAATGATCAATACCACATTCCATATTTTCAGCATATTACGCTTTTCCTGAATCATCACTGAGTGCAAAAAAGCTGTCCCAGTCAACCACGGCATTAAGGCTGCGTTTTCCACCGGATCCCAAGCCCAAAATCCTCCCCATCCCAATTCTTCATAGGCCCATTGCCCACCTAATATGAGTCCTGCTGAGAGAAAATACCAAGCAGTTAGTGTCCAACGCCGTGTAGTCATGACCCATTCGTTATCCATTTTTCCGAGGATTAATCCTCCCATTGCAAAAGCAAATGGCACACTAAATCCGATAAATCCCAGATACAAAGCCGGTGGATGAATCGCCATGGCAGGATGTTGCAAAAGAGGATTCAGCCCCCTGCCTTCAAGAGGAATCACACCCTGTAGATCTAGAGGATTTGACCAGCCGATTAGTAACAACAGCAAAAATGCCAGAATGCAATTCAATGTAGCAATCACATAAGGAATGATTTCACGATTGGAATATTGATAACGGAATGCAACAATCATTGCAAAAAAGCTTTGTACCAAAACCCAAAATAACAACGAACCTTCTAAGCCTCCCCAGAATGATGACACCTTATAAAACAAAGGCATATCAGTGCTGGAATGCTCCCAGACATAACGCAGACTAAAATCACTGACAAGCAACGCCTGAAGCAGCACTGCCGAAGCAATTGCGATTAATAAAAAGCTGAGGATACTCGCGTTTTGCGCAGAGCGTATCAAATTCCAGTTATTGTTTTTGACTCCAAGGTGAGGAACCACAGTTCCGTATAAACAAACCGCCAAAGCAGCCATTAATGCGATGGTTCCAAAGTCAGCTATTCCCATTTTTCCTCCTGATAAAGTTCACTGTAATGTGCCTCATAGATACATAAGACACAGCTTCAACTCTGCTGTCAATTTCTTGTTCGACGCGCCACGCCGGTTTTTATTGCAGCTTTCTCTACAGCTTTAGCAATTTTAGGCGCAACCGTTGTGTCAAAGACACTCGGAATATTATAGTTGGCATTGAGTTGTGATTCTAACACTCTACTTGCAATGGCCTGAGCGGTGGCCTGTTTCATTTCTTCGTTGTTTGTACTTGCCTGACAATCGAGCGCCCC
>JACNKY010000341.1 GCA_014381795.1 Pseudomonadota bacterium
GTACGTTTATTTTGTCAACGTATCGGAATTTCCAAAAGCGCTAACAATATTGAAATGAATGTTCTCGAAGATTGTGCACGAGAAGAACTGGACAAAACCGTACCCCGCGCCATGGCGGTTTTAAAACCTTTAAAAGTTGTCATTACAAATTATCCGGAAAATCAAACCGAAGAATTTGAACCGGCACGTCATCCGAAAAACCCAGAAATGGGAACACGAAAAGTTCCTTTTTCAAGAGAAATTTACATCGACCAGGATGATTTCAGGGAAGACCCTCCGCCGAAATATTTTCGGCTTTCTCCCGGAAAAGAAGTCCGCTTGCGTTACGCTTATGTAATCCGTTGTGATGAGGTTATTTATGAAAATGGTGAAGTGGTGGAATTACGCTGCACATACGATCAGGCGACACGTTCCGGTGCAAAAGCAGAAGGTCGTAAAGTAAAAGGTATTATCCACTGGGTTTCCGTGCAACATTCTGTAACTGCACAAATTCATTTGTACGATCGGCTTTTTGCGGCCCCATATCCCGGACGTGATGATCCAGCAGGAAATTTTATCAATGACTTAAATCCGGAATCGGTTGAGATTATTGCTGACTGTAAAGCTGAGCCTGAATTAAGTACTGCAAATCCAGAGGATGTTTTTCAATTTGAACGCGTCGGTTATTTTTGTGTCGATGCAAAAAAATCACGTCCGGATGCATTGGTCTTTAACCGGACAGTAACCCTGCGTGACACATGGGCCAAACTGGAACAGGAGCATTCCGGACAGAACTGAAAGACATGAAAAGATGGTCAATCCAACGTTGCATCAATTTTCAAAATTAACTCTTTTTGGTTTAGCTTTTTTCAGTTTCAGCTTTGGAACTCCGGCTTTAAAGGTTTTGGCCTTTGACGATGCTGCAGAAATAAATCACTCTTACCTGAATCAGGAAAATTTTCTTGATATCAAGTCCTATCAATTTAATAAGTTACGTGAAGAAGAATGGTATGAAAGTAGCGGAGGATGGCGTCTTACCGGCGGCAGTCTGGGCTTGGACCTGCTTTTTTCGCAGCTTGAAGTACGTTTGCCTCACTCCCTTTCTGAAGATACCACCGTTATTTTTCTTGCAAAGCAGCAGGAATTTTACGAAATAAAACCCTTCCGTTATCAAGTAGAAGTAGAATGGCGTCCTTACGATTTGGCGGCATTTTCACTGCTTGGCATGCCTGAATATGACAAACGTAAAGCAGACCAGGGCGCAAGTGTCACTCTGGGTAAACGTCCATGGAATTACTTGCGTTTCCAAAAATTGTTTCAGGATTTGTACTATAACGAAAAAAACTTTTACGACAATTCCTACTATTCTCCTCATCCAATTGAGAATTATCTGGAAGGCGCGTTTCGCATAAATAAATGGCGCACACGCTTCAGTCATTTGCTGGATAAACCGTTTAAACAAGTTTTCCCAAAAAAGGAACTGACTGTCACCTACAAAGGACAGGACAGTAGTGCAGTGCTGGATTATCATTACGGAAAGCAGAGTATGGCCGGACTTAGCTGGCGCAGCTTTGATATTCGTAAACGTCGTGAAACAACAATTACGACTGGGACTGCATCTCCGGATAATCGTGAGCAACAACTGCTTTATAGGTCTACGGATTTATATTGGCTGCATCCTTTAAGTGAAAAACTTCACGGCACACTAGGTCTACGTGAAGACCGTTTTCAAAATATTTTTCGTCAACTCGATCTTGCCCTGGACGATTATGATTTTCATTTATGGACAGTCCAACTTTACGGAATTTTGCGTCATCAAACTGAGACGGACAGATTTTGGGAATATGGACTTTATGCAGGTGATACCGACAAAGTTACGGACTATCTCAGTGCAGAACAACAGGATAAAACACGCAGAAAAACTGAGGTTAAATTCCGTGTCAGCTGGGAATTCCAGGATTTGAACAAGGAGTCTGCATTGATGTTAACCACCAGTTGGAACATGGATGATTTTTTCAATGACTTCTGGGATGGCGGAAATATTTCTTATCAACGGATTTTCTAAGTAATTTTCGGATGCTAAAACGGACAGCCGGTTTCTAATTAAACTTTAGTATTTCCACTTTGTTTTTCATCGAGCTTGGTACCGATACTACGTGCCTGCGCACCTTTCTTTTGTGCGAGCAGACAAAGGTAATCATGCCCGATAGTTGCAGCCGCCAGTGCCGTAATTTCTGCATGGTCGTAAGCCGGTGCAACTTCCACAATGTCCATCCCAATTAAATTTAGATCACCCAGCGAATGCAGAATTGGCAGCGCTTGGGCGGTACTCAATCCACCCACAACCGGAGTTCCTGTCCCAGGTGCAAAAGCTGGATCAAGGCAATCTACGTCAAAAGTTATGTAAACTGGATCACTTGATTTCACAATATCATGTATAAACTTATTTACTTCCTGCACTCCATGGGTATGAATCCAGGGCGCATGCAGAATGTTGAATCCGTGTGTACTATTGTTTTGGGTACGAATTCCAATTTGCACCGATTTTTCCGGAACAATAATACCTTCACGCGCGGCCCGCAAAAACATAGAACCATGATCAAGCCGTTCTCCATCATCGTCCCATGTGTCAGAATGCGCGTCGAAATGAATCAGTGAAATCGGTCCATGAATTTTATGGTGTGAGCGTAACAACGGGTAGGTGACAAAATGATCTCCACCAAAACTGAGTAAAGAAGTTCCCTGCTTTAGTATTGTGTCAGCGTGTTTTTCGACCTTTTCTACAAGATTTTGAGGATAACCGTAATCCAGCCAGACATCACCATAATCCACAACTGACAAATGATCAAAAGGATTGAAATTAAATGGAAAGCCATCGAGTGATGCGACTTCGGTCGATGCTGCGCGAATTCCGCGAGGTCCAAAACGGGCTCCGGGACGATTACTCGTTGCACTGTCGAAAGGAATTCCGGTTACTGCTACGTCAACTCCAGTCAAGTCACGAGTGTATTTCCTGCGTAAAAAACTGAGCGCGCCCGAAAATCCCATATCGTTTGAACGGCCGTATAAATCATCACGCCGAAATGCTCCATCACCCACAGTGTTCATATTTTTCCTTTATAATATTACTTTTTTAAATAGTTTAATTTTTCATACCTTTTTTCAAAGCCTCAATTGTGTCGATCAATAAACGGCCCTGTCCAACTTCATGAAAACGGAGCAACGCTACCCCTTGCCAAAGAGCAATGCCTGAAACTGCTGCGCAAGGAATATCACGTTCTGCACAATTTAAGCTGCGTCCCTGAGAAACTCCCGCCAGAAAAGATTTCCTGGAAGGTCCTAGCAACAAAGGTAAAGCGAATTCATGCAGCTCTGAAATTCTCCGGATGACCTCAAAACTGTATTTAGCCTTTCCACTGATAAAAAAGCCCATCCCTGGATCAAGCACAATTTTTGATTTATGAATGCCATGTAATTTAGCAAACTCCAGACGTTCCCGGAAAAAACTCTTGAGGGTGTCCAGCACATCCACGTAATCTGAATCCTGCTTACTTGTACGCGCAGAACTGTCTTTGGAAAACATTAAAATCACAGGCACTTGATATTCCGCGATCACTTTTGCCATTTCTGTATCACCACGCAGGGAGGTTACATCGTTGACGGCATCGGCTCCGGCATCCAGTGCTTGGCGCGCAACTTCTGCTTTCCAGGTGTCAACTGAAATCCAAATTTCGCTTTCCGTGCGAATCTTTTGAATGAGCGGAATCACACGCTGCAGCTCTTCATCCAGCGATACATCCGTACTTCCTGGTCCGGATGATTCACCGCCAATGTCGAGCCAGTCTGCACCGTCTTCAATCATTTTTCGGGCCTGAGCAAGAGCGGCATCAAATTTGAAAAAAAGAGAGCCGTCAGAAAAAGAATCCGGAGTGGTATTCAGAATACCAATCAGGCACGGACGTTCCAGTTTTAATGATTTACCTCTGGAATGCAGTGTGAGAAATGGCAGTTCAAACGGTGCTGGGAACATCTGTCTTTTTACGAATAATTATAAAATATAAAAAAATGATTCTCCATTACAAAGCCTGTTTGCTAAAATACTCAACTCAAAAACTGAAGAATTACTAATGTTGTCTTCCGGACTTGGTAAATATATAGCGCCGACATCTCTCGGAGCAGGTTACGCAATGACCAAAATGCTTTCTCTGCGTGCGCTGGAGCCAGAGTTGGCAATTGCTCAGGATTTCACTTATCAGTTTCTGGCCGGAGTCCTCCTAGGTTTCGCGCTGCGGCCAGTTACAAACCAAATCTATTGGAAAAGATCAACTTCAATTCTCTTTTTCTCAATGTTTTTACTGATCCTCGGACCGCTTGGACAATTATTGCGACACAGAATTTGGGGCATTCCGTTTGATGATACTTTTTGGCTGCTCCTGATGGCTGAAATTAGCGCGGCACTTGTTGTCAGTATTTTAGCAACTATCCTGCTTCCTGCTCAACAGCAAAACATTAGTCCGGGTTTACTTTGGAGGAGATTTAAAAAAGAGTTAACCCTTGCCGGATTACTAAAGCTGTTCGGTTGCGGTTTGCTTTACGCATTGTTATTTCTGACTTTTCAAAGCAGCTTTGATGAAAGTTTTACTTCACCGTTCTGGCTAGTACGACTGGAGGAATTATTAAGTTTACCGCCAACTTCAGCGCTGGAAAAAATTATCCTGCTGTGGGGGCAAGGACTCCTCAATGCTCTGATACTGTTGCCATTACTCCTTGTTTTTCTGCGTGAAAAGGTAGAGCTGATTGTAGTCTTCGGTTCACTTTCATTTGTAGTAGCAGTTTTTTCACCTGCCTTTGCCAATTTTCAACGTATAGAACCGCTACTACTGGTCGATCAAGTTTTCATCGGTTTTTGTCTACAATTCCTTTTTGTAAGCGGAACTGTTTTTTGTTTTGGACGTAATCTAAAATAAGAGTTACGAATAGTTTTTTCTGAACGGCCTAGAGCAACTCAAAAGCAAAGAAATATATGAATTTATTCGCAGAACGAAATTCCAGAATTGATACCGAGAACGCATTCAAAGTCGGACCGCATATTGTTCGCGTAGAGCAACAAAATTCCGCGGTCATAAAGTTGAATTTTGGTGAACCAGACTTTTCGGTACCGCAACATATCAAGGCGGAAATCAAGCGCCAACTGGATCTGGACAATACCAAATATTGTGATCCAAAAGGTTTGCTTTCCCTGCGTCAGGCAATCAGCAAGCAAATCAATGAAACACGTGGTTTAAAAACTAATCCGGAACAAGTGGTTGTTTTTCCGGGAGGAAAACCGTCTATTGGTTTGGCTCAACAGGTCTACTGTGAACCTGGAGACGAGGTGATTTATCCGAGTCCTGGCTTTCCAATTTATGAATCTTTCATTCGTTATGTCCGTGCTGTTCCGGTACCGCTGCATCTTGAGGAATCCACAAATTTTACGTTTTCTCCGGAACAACTGGAACATTTAATTACGCCCAGAACCAAACTGATTTACCTCAACTTTCCTTCGAATCCGACAGGAGGAGTAGCCGGAAAGGCGCTGCTTGAAGCAACCGCCAAAGTTATTTTGGAACGTTGTCATCCAAACGTACGAGTTTTTTCCGATGAAATCTATGAAAACATTATTTTTGACGGACAACAACACCGCTCAATTTCCTCTGTTCCAGAAATGTCGGAGCGTACAATTATTGCTGGCGGATTTTCAAAAACTTATGCCTGGACCGGCGGTAGAATCGGTTATGCCGTT
>JACNKY010000342.1 GCA_014381795.1 Pseudomonadota bacterium
TGATATGAAATAGTGTTAGCAGGTCATTTTTGAGGTTCGAGCCAGGGATACTCTAATTTCAAGTCCTGAATGAGTTGCTGGTCCAATGATAAAAGCCGGATTCCCGCAAATTGCTCAAGCCAGTTGTTGATTTCACTTAAAGGTGCAGGACCGGTAACGACCAGAACTTCTTCAGAGAAACCATCTGTGAAATCCGGGATACTGCTCCTGTTGAACCAGTTTATTTCGCTTTGGGGTGCTAACTTTTTCCAGAGTTGCGCAAAATGAAGCGAATTATCATGTACTAGTAGAGTCTGTGTACTTTCGAGTGAAAGGAATGGCCCCGGAACTGTGCCCAGAACATACAGCCAATTCTTCCAGAGTACAGACAAAACACGCAGTCCAGAATGTTTTTTTAACTGTTCGTGTGCGGTTTTTGCGTCAATGATTGCCAGAGAAACCCTGTTATTTGCGAGTTGTGTCAGCCGGTTTTTCGCTGAAATTTCAGTTCGTGTTGCAATTTCAGTAGTACTGTTTTTCTGTGAGTAAGCCCAAAGTCTGGATAATTCAGTTGCAAAAATATATGATCCAGTGTCTTGTGCACCAGTCAGGATTATGTGTTGTGGCTTGCTCCATAACGGACCTGAAAATGAGCACAGCCATAACAGAAACAATATTTTTATCACAATTCTATTCATCGTATTTGCTGAGTTACTTTTGGCATTCTGAACAATAAAATGTGCTTCGTTGCTGCTGTACTATGCGTAAAATAGGTACACTACATTCCGGACATGGCTGATTGTTTTTACCATAGACCTGGAGAAATTGCTGGAACTTTCCGGTTTTGTCATCAACTCTACGGAAATCGGAAATAGTGGTCCCGTTATTCTTAATAGCTTCTTCCAGTATACTTTGAGTGTACTTAATGATTTTAGTCCATTCTTTTTTAAGAAGCTTTCCGGCTGCGCGTTGAGGATGAATTCGTGAGCGAAACAAAATTTCTGAGACATAAATGTTGCCTAGTCCTACCACTATCTTTTGATCCAGCAATACAGTTTTAATTTCACGTTTGGATGATAGCATTTTCTTACTGAAATAATTGCTATTCATTTCAGCAGAAAGTGGTTCGATTCCCAGCTTGAGCAATGACTTTGAATCGGCCAGTTTGTCATAGACTTCCAAAGTTCCGAAACAGCGTATATCGTCAAATATCATGACCCGCCCGCTTTTTAAGTGAAACCAGACACGATTATGTTTAGTCGGTTCCGGAAGAGGATCACTGATTATGAATTTGCCAGTCATGCGTAAATGAGCAATTAAATATCTTTCTGGTTGCAGATGAAAAATTAAAAACTTGGCGCGGCGTGTGACATCCAGAAATGTCATTCCGCATAATTTTTCCTGAAACGCGTCAAGGTCTCCCTGAACTATCGGATTTTTACGGAATATTTCAACGGATAAAATTGTGTCTCCACAGATTTCTTCACGTAATTCTCTAACGACTGTTTCGACTTCTGGTAGTTCCGGCATTTATCTATTGTTCGGCTTAAATGGTTTGTCTTTATGAACGGTATTCTAACTGAGTCAGATTCGACTCTCAACCACTTTCAACAATTCAGTAGTTTTAATAAGTATTTTTACAAAAATAAAAGGGAGATTAATTTAAATATAAGCTACACTGACCCTATTTAAATTCGGACTCTCAAAACTTGAAATGACTCCATCCGGAGGATAGTAAGCTATTAAGTTTCAGTACCATAGAGTCCAGTTTAATATAAAGAGACAGGTTGAGCGTTGTTCTTGAGCGGAATCGAATCCGGCATTTTATTGCTTGTTTCCTTTAAAATCAGCGGGTATATATTTTTCAGAGAAGAAGTGGAATTACCCAGTTTTATTATGTATTAATAAGTTATATAAAGTAGCTATATCCCAAGGAATTGAATTGACATCAAGTATTAAGGGTTATACTGTTGGGGAAAAATCTTTTTATTTTAGGAATTATCCTGTAAGGTTAAAAAAATACTGCTTACTATTTGAGAGAAAGAATGGCTGTTGGATGGGCCCGTGAAGGGGCGGTACAGGAGCAAATTGATGCTACAATAGCTGATGCGGTTGAGTTGGCAAGAAGTCGTTTGACTGAAGGGGAAAGTTCTATTCATTGTGAAGAATGCGAATCGATGATCCCGGAAGCAAGGCGCAAAGCTGTGCCCGGAGTCCGCCTGTGCGTTAAATGCCAATCAAAGGTGGAAAAAAATCAATCCTCGATCAGTTATTTCAACCGCAGCGGCAGCAAAGACAGCCAGCTCAAGTGAATGGATCCGGCTTCTTGCTGATTAAGAACGTATTTTCCCCCAGGGTGTGCCCCTAAGTCGTTGTCCGGCCAGCCACCAACCCAATATTCCGCAAATGAGTGCTGTAGCAATTGGTGTGGTTAACCAGAGAAGCGGATCTAAGCTCAAAGTTAAATTGGTTTCCACTACAGGTGCAACATATTGACTACCTAAAAAAGCTGCTGGATCGTCGCTTTTTTGGAGTCCGTTTGGTAGAGAAAATTTTAGAGTTGAAAGTCCTTGTGCGGCCAGCCAAGTCAACAACACTCCAAGCGATCCACCTATAAATCCTTGAATCGCAGCCTCAGCGGAAATCTGTTTCCGGACATGTTCACGGCTCCAGCCGATAGTACGGAGGACAGCTGCTTCGCGTTGCCTTTCGCCCATTGCTCCACGTAAAAAGACGATCAAAAGTAGTAACGCCAGGACTCCCGCAACAGAGGTAGTTACTTGCTGAAATTGTCCGGTTAAACGGGAAAGTGTTCCGAGCAGTGACAAAAAAGAAACGGCGCTGACTACACTGGAATTCTGGATTATTTTCTGGATCGAAGCTTTGGCAGAATCAGCTGTTGATGGATCGGAGACACGCAGGAAAAGCTGATTGACATGACCGTCTTTCATATTTACCAAGCGCCGCGCTTCGTTGATGTCCAGATAGAAATTGGCAGAGGCGATTTGACTGCCTTGCCTAATATCCACGATTCCACTTATTGTAAAAGTCGTACTGCCGATCTTGATAGTTTTTCCGGGTTTCAGACTATAAAACGCACCATAATGCCGTTCTACCAATGCTTCATTATTTCCCGCTTTTGGCAACCGTCCTTTTATCAGCCATTCCTTGACTTTCGCGGGGCCGATCAGCTTTTCTGGATTTTCGTTTTCGTTCTGATTTCCGGAATTGAGCGGAATTCCACTAACGCTGAAAAACTTTCCAGGTGCGAAATTCCAGAGCAAAACTGTTCCCATGACTTCGGTCACACCTTCAATTGTACGCAGAGAATTCCATTTTTTTTCCGCAATTGGTTGGGCGGAATAAGGAATCATCAGTCCCATAGTTTCAGGCAGCGCGGATTCTGTCGTACCTTGCTGAACAACCAAATCTGCAGCCAGATTTTTAAACGGCAGTTGCGCCAATGACTGAAAGCCTTCACCGAGAACAGGCAGCAATATCACCATCGAAACCGCAAGTCCGACTCCGCCAACCACAAAGATTGAACGACCCCAGCGATAAAGCAATTCCTTGATTAAATACGTGCCGTGTATTTTTAAAGGAGACACTTTAATTTTCTCCAAGTTTTGCTTCAATCACTGCCCTAACATCTCCGGCGGACCATTTTCCATCAAGTTTCATCGGACTTTCTGAGGCAACCGGAAAGTTTTCGAAAATGACTTCCTGTCCTTCAAGTGTGTGTTTGAATTCTCCATCTACAAATATTACAACCGGAATATGTCCCTTCATTCCGGAGGCTTTTAGACGGGCTTTCCCGGCTTTTGTATCTGCGTCTATCTGTTGTACAGTGACTTTGTCACCAAAATTTTTCAGCATTTCAAGTGTTTGTTCAAGTGCACGTCTAATCGGCCAATGGTCAAGGGCTACGATTTCAACTTCTACAGGTGAAGCTGCCCAAATGTTTGGTGTGAAGCTGACACTTAAAGACAGCATTACAGCAACTAAAATACTTTTAAGATTAATTTGTTTCATCAGAAATTTCTCCATTACTTAAGTGAAGGCGTTGTTCCGCCTGTTGTGCGATTTCAGTATCATGGGTTACAACCACCAAGGTTGTTCCGTATTCCTGGCTGATTTTACGGAGCAGTGACAAGACTGTTTTTCCGGTTGATTCGTCTAAATTTCCGGTGGGCTCATCTGCGAGCAAAACCCGGGGACGATGAATTAATGAGCGTGCAATTGCGACGCGTTGTTGTTCACCACCACTGAGTTGGGCAGGGCGGTGGTTCAGCCGATGTCCAAGCTCTACTTCTTCAAGCAACCTTTTCGCTAAGTCTATGTGTCCTGCTTGTTTTGTTTTTTCTTCAAAGGCAACTGGCAGGAGCACATTCGCCAGAGCATCTAAAGATGGAATCAAGTGAAATCCCTGAAAGACAATACCAATCCTATCTCTCCGGACTTTGGCTAATTCTGATTCAGAAAGTCCAGCCAACTCCACACCGTCAATTGAGACAGAACCGCTGGATGGTGAATCCAGTCCTGAAAGCAAACTCAAGAGGGTGCTTTTTCCTGAACCTGAGCGGCCAACAATGGCACTCATTTTACCGGCAGGAATCGTAAAAGAAAGGTCCCGCAGGACACTCACAGTATTGAACTGCTTACTGAGGTTGGTGACTTGAACAGCATTTGACATAAGGATCTTTCTGTTTTCTGAATGTTAGAGATAATATCTGTCTTTTCTCAATTTTGCTTTAATAATAATTTATTCTTCGGCTAACCAACGCCACGGATAAGGACGTACCATTTTAAATCCTGCTAGGACTGCAGTAGAAACAGCGGTTAAGACAGCTAAAAACCAAGCTAATGCTGAGGTCAACATAGGCATTTGAATTGGCGCGACCAACATTCGGGTTCGGTCAAAATCTGTTTCTGGTAAAAAATGTGGACTGGGACTGATTTCCCAAGAAAGTTCCATTGCCAGTTCCACATCACCAATCAATGCAATTCCTAACCAGGAGAACAAGAGCCCCAGCAATCCTCCAACTCCGGACAAGATTGCAGTTTCAAGTGATAGCTGACTGATAATTTGGGGCCGTGTCCAGCCCACAGCCTGCAAAACTGCAAGGTCTCTGCTGCGTTCACTAATCGCAGTAGCGGTGCTTCTTGCCAAAAGCGCTAAAGCGAGCAACGCGATGACTGCTGTAAAAATCACACTCATTTGATCTGAGAGAAACATCAGATCTTCCAATTCTTCCTGGATCGAAATTTCACTGGAAACTATCGCTTTTTCACCCAACATTTTTTCAACAGAACTTGTTACAGTGCCCAAATGACGTTGATCAACTTCTAGAAAAAGTAAATTTACATCAGTCTTTGTAAATGGATAAAGATCGATAATCCATGGGGCATTACTGGCGAGAAGTTGTGCTTCCGCAAGTGGCAAGTAAATATCTGCACGCATAATATTACCTGATTTCGGTGTATCTACTGTTCCCGAAATGCGATAGCTCTTTCCTTGTAATTCTATTTGATAACCGGCCTTCAATTTATTCTTTGAAGCAAAATCACCATCCACCAATGCTTCTACCGGCAGAACTTTCGGATCGAGCGGCTTTCCTGAAATTAATTGTGAATTCAAACCAGGGATTCCTGAAGTACCTTTAGAGTCAACTCCCAAAAGAGACTGAAATTTATTTGGAGACAAGTCCCACAAAAATACTGCTCCAGTGGTCCGGATGACTCCAGGAAGGTTACGGATTCTCTCAACCGCATCTGCGGGA
>JACNKY010000130.1 GCA_014381795.1 Pseudomonadota bacterium
AACACCTTTCCGTCTGGCCAAGTCAGTCAGTTTTTCTGCGACTTTTTCAGCTGCGGCTTTATCGTAGTAAATATTTTGTTTAGGTGTACGCGCACCTTTGTAGGTCACAACCAGCATTTCAACACTTACTTCCTCTGCCGCAGGCTGTCCAGATTTTGGAACAGTTTCAGGATCTATTTTTGCGGTTGTTGCAGGAATAACTTTCTTATTTTTTTCAGTAAGTTCTTTGTTACGTTGCGCAAGCTGCTTTTCCGCGGCAACCGGATCAAAAGCCTTTGCGGATTCCCCATTCCTGATAATTGTCACCGCAAGAAGTTGATCCCCTTTTTGAATAGTATTTACCACATTCATCCCTTCAACGACTTCTCCAAAAACAGAGTGTTTATTGTCAAGATGCGGTGTTGGTACATGTGTAATAAAAAACTGACTGCCGTTTGTATTTGCACCGGCGTTAGCCATGGAAAGTATGCCCGGTTTGCTGTGCTTGAGATCAGGATGAAACTCATCCGGAAAATTATAACCCGGCCCGCCGGAACCTGTTCCCAAAGGATCTCCTCCCTGAATCATAAAATCCTTGATCACACGGTGGAAACTCAAACCATCATAAAATCGCGTTTTGTTGCTTTTTCCTGTAACAGGGTCTTTCCACTCTTTTGTGCCTTCTGCAAGTCCAACAAAATTGGAAACTGTCACAGGCACGCGCTGGTAAAAAAGCCTTAATACAATTTCGCCTTTGGAGGTTTTCATTTCTGCATACAGGCCATCCGGAAGAGTTTCCGCCAAAACTGTACCTGAAATGTTAAATGCTGCAAAAGAGAGAATCAGCAGCGTGGTGATATTTTTGAAAAAACGAGTATTGCTTGAAATAATTTTAGTCATGATAATTCTTATTTAGGGTAATACTATAAAATATATGAAACTCTGACAAATTCGTGAAAAATCAAAAATGACACAGTTTTAAGACTTTCTCCATGTTCATCAACTATGATTTAGAACAATTGAATGCTGAAAAGTAATCTTTTCAGACTAGCTTTTTACGTTAATGCTCTCAAGTTTTTTGTGCAAATCAATAGCGTACTGCTTTAGATCGTCACAGCAAAATTACATCAATATTTAAGTTCAGGATGAATTTTCCAGCAGAAACTCAACTGCCTCCCACAAATCTGCTTGCCAATAATCCGGTTCCGTGGATGCCTTTCCATCCCGACCTGCATGTCCAGTACGTACGCCAATCGAGCATGCGCCCCATTTTGCGGCTGCCGCAAAATCACTGGTGGAGTCTCCAATAAAAACGGTTTCCTCTGCACTAAATCCATGTTCTGCAGATGCCTGCTCGAGCAGTAGGGTACCTGGTTTACGGCAGGCGCACGCTTTTGCTACTGTTCTACGATGACCGTTTTCCCAGTCCGGATGATGCGGACAATAATATTGACCGTCAATATGCGCCGCGGATTTTTCAAGTTCAACGCGCATTTTCTCTGTTATAGTTTGAAAAACACTCTCGCTCAAATCTCCCCTGGCAAATGCAGCCTGATTCGTAATTACGAAACAGCGCCAGCCCCTGGCATTAAGTCTGGCAACTGCAGCAGCGCTTTTGGGAATCATCACAAACTGCTCCGGACTCAGGATCGGTCCCGGCTCCTCGTTAATTACACCGTCACGGTCGAGCAGAATAACACGTATATTATTAAAAATAGAGTTGGACATTTCGTTCATGTTTATTGAAATTGCTTTGTAAAAACAAATTTATGGTGATTTTAGCTTAATCCACAACCATGTAATTCGGATTTTTATGCAACCAGATTTTTTTATATTTCCGGAACCGAAACTCAAAGCATAGTCTTTGAATTTTAGAGTTTTGACAGTTTACGGACTGCTGCAAAAAACTGCGGCCACTGTTGTCCGTGTTCTTCAAAAAGCAGAGCAAATTTTTCTACCTGACTGTGGTAGCGCTGTACACCGAGCAAATGTGAGTTATTCAGCTTTTTATCAAACCAGTTGTCATAGGAAAGCACTTGAATTTCTTTTTTGCGGTTTTCGTAATTTTCATGCAGTTCAGCGAATAACTGCTCTTTTTTCTGCAGCTTTTCGGTATCCGATATATTTTCCGCAAACATGCTTTCCATTTTTTCAAAAGTTGTATTAACCAGTTCCCGGAAGAGGCGGCGATCTTTACTCGCACTCAAATACCACTGATAGGTTTTTTCCATCTTGCCTGCTATAACGGTGGAATTTTCAGCTACGTCAAGAAATTGCCGCAGACCTTCCTGTTCCACAAAAACCGCAAATGATTCATTACAGGCAGTGTCATTGTTAACATAAACGATTTGATGCGCCATTTCGTGGATCAGTGTCGCAATCAGTTCCGCGTCATGCTTCAGCAGAAAAGTACTCAGAACTGGATCTGAAAAATAATTCGGCAGCCAGGGCTTATTGAGCCAACCAAGAGTAGAGTAGGCGCTTACCCCTCCCACTGAAACATCCAGCTTTTGCTCTTTCATTTCCAACGCGAACGCTTCGGCATCTGCTTCATCAAAATAACCGCGGTATTCCTGACAGCCGACAAACCAGTAACACCATTGCTGTGCTTTCAACTCAAGAGGCTGTGCTGCAGTAACAACCATGGTCACAAAAGGACGCCCCAGCTCAACATAAGCGGTGTAAGCAGCATTGTCCGGAAGCCCCATGTTTCCGCTCGCAAAAGTGCGGACACTTTCCACCAGTTTCAGTTTTCGTTTTAATTCAGCAGATGTCTCAGGTGATTCCAGCAATTCCTGAATGTCCTGCTTATGGTTCAGCAATTCGAGGTGACCGGACGCAGCCTGCCAGTAAAATCCAAGTTCTGAACAGCTACTCAAGAAAAATACTGCTCCAAGAATTAAGAATAATTTTATCTCAGAACGCACAGTTTATTTTGATAAGGGGGAAAATTAGTTTAAAAATTCTAAAAATTTCTCTGCAGGTTTTATAATTCCAGCACGCTTGGCCAGCATATTATCATCTGCATCTAGAATCACGTACAATGGAAGGGCGACGGTTTTGAATCTACTGATTTGCATACGTTGGTTCTCACCCGCTTTTTCACCACCGTCAGTATAAAGCTGAACCAGCACAAATTTCTGCTGAAAACGGGCCATCACATCCGGATTAGAAAAAATGTTTTTTTCCATCCATCGGCAGTTAACACAGGTGTATCCAGTAAAGTCAATAAACACTTTTTTGTTTTCCGCTTTCGCCTGTTTCAAAGCAGCAGGCAAATCAGTTTGCCACGGCAGAGCATGCGCCTTAACTTCTCCGGATGTTTCAGAACTTGTTTTAAAACCGGAGCTGGATTCTGAAAATGTTTGCAGCACAGGAGGCAAGTACGTGTCCACCCATGGATTAAGCGGTATTCCTACCAGCCCCCGCAGCAGATAAATACCGAGCATGGCAAACAGGAAGGCTGCCGCAAATCCGCTACCGCCTGTCAATTCAACACGTACACGGTGAATGTTGATTCCACCTAACAGAAAGAGTGCTGCAATCGTACACAGTATGACCCATGCAGCCAGCACAAAATCCCTGTCAATTATACCCAGTTGCCAGACTAAATCTGAGTTACTGAAAAATTTAAAGGCCGCCGCCAGTTCCAGTAATCCAAGGATTATTTTCAAATGCAGCATCCAGTTGCCGGACTTTGATTGCATCGACTGGATTAGACGCGGGAAAATTCCCAGCAGGAAAAAAGGGAAAGCAAAAACCGTTGAGAAAACCAGCATTCCCACAATGGGCCAAAACCACATGCCCTGTGAAGCAGCAATCAGCAGCGTGCCTACAAATTGAACTGTACAGGTGAAAGATGTCAGCGTGAAAGCCAGACCCATGGCCAGCACCCCTGCAGTTCCACTCAAATGTCTGGACCAGTGGTCCGCAATATTTCCCAATCCTCCCGGCGCATTCAGTTGTATGAAACCCATCATACTGAAGGCAAAAAGAGTAAACATCAGGCCAATAGCTAAATTGACCCAACCGTTAGTGGCAAACTGTACGGCACCTGCTGCACCTAAAACCATAGAAAACAGCATGCCGGTAACCGTGTAAGTTCCCACAATCCCCGCGCCAAAAAGACCTGCCAGCCGCAACGTTTCTCTGGGGCTTGCGTCACCCTGTTTGGTGAAAAAAGCGACAGTAACCGGAATCATTGGAAAGACGCAGGGAGTCAATAATGCCAAGAATCCCGCAATGACAGCTAATCCGATAAAACTCCAAAAGCCTCCCTTGAGTGCAGCTTCGATTTCAGAAATATCTTGCGGAGGATTATCAACTGCAAACTGCGGAATTTTATATTCGTTACGTATCTCTCCTGTTCCAAGCGGAATTTCGATGGAAAACCGATCGGTTTTAGGGGGCAGACAAACACGGTCACTGCAGGCTTGATAACTGAGATTTCCACTGTTTTTCCAAAGAGTACCTCCGTTCATTTCCTGCGGAATCTGGATGTTTTGGAACAGACTAACTTGTTCTTCATGAAAGCTCAACACCATATCCAAAACAGGATCCGGAGCAGTGATAGGATTGCTTTCGTAGACAGGACCGATCATGATCAGTCGCTCATCGTCGAAAGTAAGAGTGGTCGGAATAGGTGCGAAATCACCTTCATCAGGAATCACTGAATAAACATGCCAGCCCTGATGAATTTTCAAATCCAAAATAATACGAGCGTGTTCTCCTGGACGTGGTTTTTCAGGTTCTAAACGTGCCTGAAAGCTTACAACATTTTCCGGAATTTCTAATTCATCTTCAAATTGAGCAAAGACTGAATTTGGCAGCCATGATATGAACAGCAAAACCAAAAACAGTAACTGCCCCTGCAGAAGCATTGATTTGCTAAAATTTGTTTTAGTTGAAATAAAGGGGGGGGCATGATTTGTGATTTTCGGAATTGGCTGCATATCACACAGATGAGGCAAGTGAAAAAATACAGCCTGGTCAAGCTGCTGAAAAGGTGTCTTAAATTTATACGTCTGTCTTCAGCAAAGATATAGAGTAGCTTACTCGTCATTTCCTACGAGTATCGGTTCCATACGCATTGCTGGACTCCGGTTCTTCACCCAAAGGCGTACCCGTTCTACGGTCACGCCGTTTGGCTTGGTGATACTGGAAAGTTCTTCTGCATAAATAATATCTTCTGACCTGAATTCAAAAACGTCACCACGTGATTCTAGCGGACTTGACATCAACAGAATCATGTTCGGATTGTAGTGTGGTCGCAACGCACCACAAAAGGAAGTTGCATCCTGTTCCAAAGTTTCGGAACGTCCGCTCCGCTTTTGTATTTCGAAATACTTGCCTTCTTCAAGTAACTTGACAAAACCCATGGTGACCTTAACGGATGCTTATAAATTTTCCGGACGCAATTGACGTAATACTTTTCCGGCCTGCCACATTTCCTGATTGCTGACTTCCTCAAGCTCAATTTCCAGTTTTTCGCGGTAATCGTCCCGGGAGTTAGACTCGATGGAAACTTTAGCTTCAGTTCCATCCAGCACACTCTGGTAGCACTTTTCAACCACAGGTTTTATTGCATCACGAAATCGCGGTGCCCAGTCAAGCGCTCCACGTTGAGCAGTAGTCGAGCAGTTGGCATACATCCAGTCCATGCCTTTTTCCGCAACCAGAGGATAAAGACTTTGCAGTGCTTCTTCAATTGTTTCATTGTAGGCTTCAGAAGGCGAATGCCCATGTTCACGCAAAACTTCATACTGTGCGAGAAA
>JACNKY010000343.1 GCA_014381795.1 Pseudomonadota bacterium
TTGTTAATGTGATTAGAGACGGTTTTTTAACCGTCCATAACTCTTTGGTTTGCAAATTCAATAATACACCTTTATCATAATTTACTAATCAGAGCAAGAATTAGTCAATATAAATAAGATAAGTAGGGTTAAAAAATGATCCTTGTTGCTGAAAAAGTTATTTACTTAGAAAATGAGAACCTTGATCGTTTTATGAAGTGACGACTACCAGGCAGAGCTCCGGTAGTTTATATAAACAGATATTTCTTGTGAAAAGCTTGTTTTTTTACGTTTATTGCATAATTTCTGTTTTTGCATAATTTGATATTTTTTTAAAAGCGTCAGGTCGACAGGAATCACTGCATTGATTAGAGTAAAACTACTGGATATTATAAATACCTTAGGATTTATTTTCGAGACAAATATATTACCTAATTTCTTTAGAGTTGAAATACATGGCAGAAAAACAAACCGGACAATTTTATCCTGTTCAGGAAGCATTTATTCCAATAATAAAAATAATTGGTGTTGGCGGGGCAGGGGGTAATGTGGTCACACAAATGGCTGAAGAAAATTTTGACCAGGTGGAGACTATAATCTGTAACACCGATATCAAAGCGTTAAAGCGTAACAAATCACATAAAAAGATTGAACTTGGTAAAAAACTGACACGCGGTATGGGTGCGGGTGCACGTCCGGAAGTTGGTGAAGGTGCTGCAGAAGAGAGCCTTGAGGAAATTAATGAAGCAATTGAAGGCGCGAACATGGTTTTCATTGCTGCCGGAATGGGTGGAGGAACAGGAACTGGTGCAGCTCCAACTATTGCAAGGATGGCAAAGGAAAAACAAATTCTCACGGTCGGCATTGTTACAATACCTTTTTCATTTGAAGGAACTAAGCGCAGAAGCTCAGGGATGGCAGGTGTAGAGCGTCTACGTGAATTTACCGATACACTGCTCGTCATTCCAAACGATAAACTGCTTGATGCCAGTACACAGAACACGAGCTTCCTTGAGGCTTTTCACATGGTTGATATGGTGCTGATCAATGCCATCAGAGGAATTACCATGCTGCTCAGCGGAGTCGGTGACATCAATGTCGACTTTGCCGACGTACAGACCATCATGAAAGGGATGGGAAAAGCCGTCATAGGACGAGGTGTGGCAAAAGGCAAGGACAGAGCACTGAATGCAGTGGAAGACGCTTTACATGGCTCTCTTATGGAGGATACAGACATTCGCGGAGCAAAGGGTATTTTGGTGCATGTGAGTGGACCTAAAGACACGAGTGCTTTTGAAATTCAGGAAGCTATGTCGCTCATAGAAGATATGGCAGACGAAGACGTTGAGTTAATCTGGGGGGCCACCTTTTCTGATTCTGCAAGAGATGAAGTTGCGATGACAGTTATTGCTACCGGATTGAGCTGATTTAAGTTCTTTACGCCTTTTCACTTCTTCCTCTTTCCAGATCATTGAAAATGAGCGGCATCCAGGTAAAGCTTTATCAGACAGACAATGGGCCTTGTCCATACTTGGATGACAAGACATGGCACAATCTTTCTTTCCAGACAAGTGAGCTTCCTCCAGACGGTTACACATCCTTACTGAATCAAGGTTTCCGTCGTAGCGGCCTTTCCATTTATCATCCAGTTTGTACAGGTTGTCAGTCATGCATTCCGATTCGTGTCGATGTACAAAATTTTTCGAAAAACAAAGGCCAGCGCCGTACTTGGCGTAAAAATAAGGATGTACTGGTTGAACACCATCCGCTAGAATTCAACCGGCTGGATTTTGAACTTTATCAGCGATATCAAAAAGATTGGCATAATCTTGAAACTCCTGTTGATGAATCAGAGTACTATGAATTTTTAATAGAATCTCCTGTTACTACAGAAATTTTGCGCTATTATTTAGCAGACAAACTCATTGGTGTTGGTTGGATAGATCGTTTAGCAGAATTGATCAGTTCAGTTTATTTTGTTTTTGATCCGCAATTTGTCTCAAAGAGACTCGGAGTTTTTTCTCTACTTTATGAAATTGAATATGCCCGCTTTCTCAATATCCGCTGGTTATATTTAGGATATTGGGTAGAGAACTCGCCCAAAATGAATTACAAAGCAGATTTTCAGCCTGCCCAAATTTTAAGCGATTCACGCTGGATACCTTTTAAAGCACAGCAAAGAAAAAACTCACCTGTTCCAGCGCACGCTAATGACTGAAGCCAAGAAAGAATTTACCCACCTTTCCGGTGGTGATGTACCACGGATGGTCGATATATCAGGAAAAAATGTAAATGAACGCACTGCGGTCGCAGTGGCTAGGATTCATTTGGGACATGAACTCTCCGAACTATTGAAAGAATCCGGAAGCACAAAAAAAGGTCCTGTACTGCAAACAGCAGTAATTGGAGCTATTCAGGCAGCAAAGCGGACTTCCGAGTTGATCCCCATGTGCCACCCTTTACCGCTTTCAGGAGTGGATGTGGATATTGATCTGGAGGGTGAATATGCTGTTATTCAGGTTACAGCAAAAACTAGCGGGCGTACCGGGGTTGAGATGGAAGCACTTACAGCGGCATCTGTAGGGGCGCTGACAATTTACGATATGTGCAAGTCTGTCAGCAAAAGTATGGAAATCGAATCAATTTGTCTACTGGAAAAAACTGGAGGGAAATCAGGAGACTACCGGAAACAGAGAAAAATCTAAGCTGCCGTTCCAAAACAATCACCCTAGTTGAATGAAACTTCCTGTCCCAGATTGTCTGAAAGCAGATCTGCCAAACATTGGTAAAATTCTTCCTGTTCAGCATTTGCGAACCAGATTTCTTTATCCTGTTGAAATTTAAAATGCCAGCCTCTTGAATTTCCGGCCAGCCAAATTTCCTTGATTGCTCTCTGGGTGTTGATCACAATTTTTTTATTGTTTTTTTCAAAACTAACCATCAACTTGTCCGGCGTCGGGTCATAGTCAATTTCGTCTTCAAACTGGTCCAGTTTTTCCTCGACCCTTTCGAATAATTCAGAAACACGTTTAAAATATTCTTTATTTTCCATGGTTTATTTTATGTCTTTGATTGATGTTGTTTTTGTAAAAAACTTTTGCTATGAAGTAATGTATTTTTTTAAATCTGTGGTAAATTATAAAAAATTATTACTTGGACACTAAGTGAATTGATACATGCTTAAACAAAAAATTTCTGTTTTAAACAGCTAGTTATTTAACTTAAATCGCTTTAATGCGGAATGAGCAACCCCTAAGTTAGTCCAGCAAACCGTAAAACCTGCTCGAAGTCAGTTTGGTGTCCTTCATTATCCTTAACTTCCCGATTGCAGAACAGCTCAAAATGAGTGTTGCTGATCAGACTTACAAATTAGTTCATGTCTTGGTGTGAACGGAGAAAAATAAAAATACATAAAGTATCCTAAGCCGAGTCCATTGATAGTCAATACAAAAACACTTTCTTTCAAATTGCGTTTTTGTACAAATATTCCCAAAATGTAATGTATTAGACTTACAATTTACTAACGTTACAACAGAGAAATTAATAATGCGTAAAATTCTGACTCTATTTTTGACACTAAGTTTTTTAACAGGAATCTATACTTTAGCTTTAGGCGGAGGTCTGGACAATACTGATTCGCGTTATCCATCACGCCAGTATCGTCGATTTCTGCTACCGAATCAAATGAAAGTAATGCTTATTTCTGATCCTACTCTGCAGCGAGGCGCTGCCTCTCTGACTGTCGGAGTGGGTTCAATGAGCGATCCTGCGGAACGTTTCGGATTGGCACATTTTCTGGAACATATGCTTTTTCTGGGAACTAAAAAATATCCGGAAGAAGGAAGCTATCAGAAATTTGTTTCAACCCATGATGGTTTCAGCAATGCCTATACTGCAGATGACCGTACAAATTATCACTTCGAAATTGATCCGGAATATCTTGAAGAAGCTTTGGACAGATTTTCGCAATTTTTTCTGGCACCTTTGTTTAATCCGGATTTAGTGGAACGTGAAAAGAAAGCCGTTGAAGCGGAACACTCAAAAAATATCCCAAATGATTCCCGCAGAATATTCCAGGTAAAACGTAAAGCATTTGAAGAAGGACATCCAGCCAGGCATTTTGCCACCGGAACGATGGAAACACTGGATGGTGTCAGCAGGAAAGAATTGCTCGGATTTTACCGGAAGCACTATTCAAGTAACCAAATGATGCTGGCTGTAGCAGGGCCTCAGGATCTGGACACTTTGCAAAACTTGGTCGCTGAGCGTTTTGCAACAGTGAAGAACCTTAATCTGCTGGAGAATCGTGTTTCCGCGAAATATATGAAACCTGATCCGCGGTTTCGCTTAATGCAAGTTAAAACCATCAAGGATACACGTTCATTAACCTTGATGTTTCCTTTATCACGCACATTACATTATTACAAAAGTCAACCTTTGGGAATGTTGGGTTTTCTGCTCGGACATGAAGGTCAGGGCAGTCTGCTTTCACTGCTGAAACGTGAAAACCTCGCTACAGCTTTGTCTGCGGGAGGAGGGACTTCAAACAAATCATTTTCGAGTTTTGATGTAAATATTCAGCTCACACCTAAAGGTCTCAGAAATTATTCTAAAGTCATCCGCAATGTTTTCAAATATTTGCGTTTGCTGCGTAATACAGGTTTACCGCGTTATGTTTATGATGAAGTGAAACTGATGTCTGAAATAGACTACAGTTTTGCTGAAAAACCTGAAGGTACTTCGCTGGTCAATGTTTTTACAACGCTGATGATGTACTACCCGATGCGTACAGTAGAAGTTGCTCCGTACATTATCACTGAATTCAAACCACGTATTTTTGACAGTCTGCTTTACAATTTGACTCCGCAGAATATGCTGGCGGTTTTGGCTGCACGTAATGTCAAAACAAGCGAAAAGGAAGAGTTCTATGGAGTTGAGTATTCGCTCAGCTACAGCCAGCCAAAATGGATGAATAAGTGGCGTAACTTAAAATTGAATTCTGCTTTGAAACTTCCGGAAGCAAATCCATTCCTGCCGGAAAGTTTGGAGGTACTGGCTTATAAAGGCAAACTTCAGCTTACTCATCAATCGTTTGCAGGGCTAAGGAGGGAAGGGTTGAGTGCCGGAGTGCTAAAACGTCTGGAAAGCGTACAAGGCGAATTGTGGGTGTCGTGGGACGAGTTACTGACTGCAATGAATATTCCGCCTCAGGCAGACTATGCAGAAGCATTAAGGGAACTGCTACGTAAACATGCATTGGGTAACCCACAGATTCTAAAGGATGATGAATTTGGAAAAATCTGGTTTCAGCAGGATTATCGATTTGAGACACCTAAAGCACAGTTGATGTTCAGGATAAATTCAGCGGAAGTATATTCTTCACCGCGTAATGCAGTCTTGTCACAACTTTATACGGATGCCATCCGAGAAGGCTTCAACGAATTTGGCTATCCTGTACGTCTCGCAGGTTTGGAATACGGTATCAATGCTGACAAGGAAGGTATAAACCTGACTTTCAGCGGATACTCCGACAGAATTCAGGAACTCGTAAAAACTGTTGCGGGTCGGTTGAAAAAAATAACAATTGATCAAAAAACCTTTAACACTCTCAAGGAAGTCCGGCTGCGTCGCTATCAAAATTTTCATTTCCAGCAACCCTATCAGCAGGCATTTTATTACCGCAGCTTGCTACTGGAAGGCAGAAAATTTTCTATTATGGATTATGAAAAAGCAATTAAAAAAAT
>JACNKY010000344.1 GCA_014381795.1 Pseudomonadota bacterium
TACACGCCGTAATACAGACTGGATTCTTGCCACCAGTTCACGTGGTTCAAAAGGCTTTGGCAGATAATCATCTGCGCCTATTTCAAGGCCAACCACACGATCCATCACTTCACCGCGGGCGGTCAGCATAATCACCGGAATTGTACTGGATTGCCTGATTGTACGGCAAACTTCAAAACCGTCCATCTCCGGAAGCATCACGTCCAAAATCACCAGATCCGGTGACTCACGCTCCAGCTTTTCCAACCCCTGACTTGGTAGAGTCGCGCTCATTACCTCAAAACCCATTTTGCCGAGATAATCAGTCAGCAACTTATTCAGTTTTTCATCATCATCGATGATTAAGAGGCGAGAATTCACAAATATTTTGAATCTAAAAGGTTAATCTTAAAATGTTATTTTCAATTACTCAGAGCAATTTTTTCAGTACCACTTATTTTGTCGGAACGTAAATGCACCAGCAATTCCAGATAATCCCTCGGTTCTGCGAGCAAACCTCCCGGACCTACGGTCGGTACCTCAACTTTAAGTTCGGAAAATGAAGTGATGAGTTTGCCCTCAATCAAATAAAAGGCGCCCTGATCCTTGAAACTCAAAGCAAATTTAACAGGAAAAGTATTTCCTGCGACTTCCAGCATGCCGGAAAAATCCGCACTTTGGTTTTCCAGCATCTTCTGCATATCCGTGCGGCTCAGCCAATTTGAGATAAAACGGATGTTCGGACTAAGTTCAGCTTTGAGAATTTCCGGCATCTCTCCGTCACGGAATGAGTTTGCTGAATCAAGGCTTGTTACCGGTACGCTTACTTCCACCTGCGCCTGTTCTGTGGAATCCTGCCAACGGATTTCGGCTTTCACTTCACAACTTTTACCAATAACTTCGACACCGTCAAAGAAAAACATGGATTTTTCAGTTTTATAAGCAAGGCAATGTTCATCCGGAGCAAAAACATTTTCTTCCGCAAAAGCTGCTTGGCTGCCCAAAGTCAACATAATTGCACTTAGTAAAACAATTATAATCTTTTTCATCTCAGTTTTTTAGTTTAATATTTTGGTGACTAAGCATCCCAGTTTTAGCTGAATACAATTAAAACCAGCGTCGTCCCCAGTGCCCTCGACGGCTTCTTTGATCAGCATGTTCGAGTCGGCTTTCCATTTTCTCCACAAGTTCTGTACGTTGTTCAGAAGTCAGGATGGCATGAAATTCCGCAAAACTAGTTGAAAACTTAGCGAGCTTCAAACGCAACTGCTCAATATTTTTATTGAGCACAGCCTCGAGTTTAGTTGCATCAGCGTTGTCGCTCTTCATTTGAGCAATAATTTCATTGTTGAGGGTTTTACGCATTTCCAGCAACTCTTCTTTTTCAGCAAACATATTTTCAGCCAGCGGTGCGACTTTTCTAGTTTGCTCATCACTGAGATCCAAATGCGCTGTTACAAATTCAGTCGCCCGTTCAGGCGGGGTCACCTCTTGAGTACGACAACCAGCGATGATCAGCGGCACGGAAATAGTGACTAATGCACCAAGAATTAGTTTTTTTAAAGCAGAATTTGATTTACAACTTACCTTTTTCATAATACTCCTATTATTGAGTGGGATCAATACTGGGTAATTCCAGTGAGAATAATTTTACCAAAAGAAATGTGTAAATGCTTTTCTTAGCAGTAACAGGGTGTATCAGTTTGTATCAGTATTTGTGACTTGAACTTCCGTTGAGCTAATACTTTTGGCAATACAAAAAATGTTCTGGTTCTCTTTACTTTGTGACTTTTATACAGAAAAATTGAACTTAGTATAATTACGGAATTGACCAAAGCCCTAGAGATTGTTAAACTGCATTAACCCCTAATTTATGGGAAATGGTGCTGGATCACTTTTCTTAAAATAAAAAGTTATGCGAATTGCGATAATCGCCGTTGTCGGCATTTTATCTTATCTGCTTGTATTGTTGCCGGGTTATTTTTTGTTTGTTTCAGCAGATGATGAAGAGTCTGCGGTTACTGAAACTCTGGCCGAACTTCCTGCGAGCAGTTCAACAGTTAAAGAGACTGAAAAACTGCCACTGACCAATCCAGGAGAGGCGCCCCCACTAAAGTGAATAGTTAATTATTTTTACTCTGCATTTCTGTGCTTCACCCAAAATGCCGTTTTTTAACTGCATTTTTTTAATTAAATCTTTAGCCAGTCGGAGAACTTATGCCAATTCACCTCACTTTCAAGAACATCCGAAACTCTGATGCAGTCAGTGATCACGTACATCATGCATTTGAAGAACTGATCAAAATTACTGATGATAAATTCCCCTTTCATGTCACTCTGAATAAAGTAGATGAAGAATCTTACCATGTGGGCATCAACTGCAGTTACCGTAACAAACTGCTTGCAAGCAAAGCTGATCATGAAAATCTTTACAAAGCACTTTCCAAAGGTATTGATTCCATGAAAACACAAGTGATCCGTAAGGCTGATAAAGTTAGAGGTTGATAACTACCCTACTCTCCGGGAGTTCCACAGGAGCCTCCCATTTTCCACAATACTGGAGTTTCATGTTTGGACCGGTTTCCATCCCGCGTATATGTCTGTTGAGCGGATTTTTTGCTGTATTAATTGTTTTGTTATTCGGCCACAATTACCAACTGCAGGCTGCCTGTCGTGGAGAAGGCTTCATGGGAATTTCCTCCAAAGATCCAATCATGTCCTGGGTGGATTTGACATATTCCCCGGTTTATTCAAGCGCTAGTACGTCCGGAACTTCAGGTTGCAAAAATTGGGATTTTTCGCAGTATCTTGAACATGAGCGCAGACAATTTATTACGAAGTCTCACCAGCAATTATTAGTAGAAACTGTACGTGGACAAGGGCCTCATTTGGAAGCATTGTCAAGATTGATGGAATGTCCGCAATCATCAGCTGAGTTGTTTGCTGGAATGTTATGGGAGCATCGTCAGCAAACGGTTCAACTTTTTAAAACTGTAAAACAGACTCCGGAATTCATGACTGAACTCAGCAAATGGATCAAAGAAGATCCTGAATTACGTAACATTTGCGGAATGTCTTAAAGGTATATTTATCATGATTTGGAAAACTATTCTACTACTTACAACTGTGGTCATAGTTGGAGGAGGAAACTCCTGGGCCTGTCACCAAGGCGGACCGATGGGCTTTGCTAATGGTGATCCTGGAGCATTTTCTATAGACATCACAATGTCGCCGACTTATAGCGGTGCGAGTACATTCGGTACAGCTGGTTGCAAGGATTGGGATTACTCTCAACATCAACGCAATCATTTCCTGGAAACTCAGTGGGCCTTTTTGAATGAAGATGCAGCCCGCGGCAAAGGTGAACATTTGACCGCATTTACTCAAATAATGGGCTGTCCCAAAGAACAGGAAACGCAATTTGCGGCTTTGGTCAGAAATAATTATTATTCCTTGTTCGGCAAAATTGAAGCCCGCAGTGATTTGTTAACTCAGTTTGAAATTCTTATTTCAGAAAATCCTGAATTGTCTTGCTCAGCCTAAAACAACTTTCTCCTTTTTAAATAAATGTATGAAAAATGATTTTATGATGCACCTCGTTATTGCAGGTGGAGTAATTATGCTGTTTTTTGTAATTTTAAAGATTTTCGGAATTTCATTATAAGCTTTAGTTTCAGGACTCCAATCCTTAAAAAATCCAAACTTATGTTGATTTTACTACTTGAAAGCTATTAAAAAATCGTATTTAATTTGCACACGATCTGTACTCAAATGTTAACATAATTTTCAAGGATGTCTTTATGAACGGTTGCATTTAAACACAATTTGTTATACCTTAAAGGCTTAATGTTGCAGAGCTGGAATCTGCAATTAACACTTACTAAAACGCCATAACATGGAGGTTTAAATGAATTGGCTGAAAAGAACTCTGGGCATTTGTGTGCTTTCAGTTAGCTTATTATTTGGCAGTATTACCAACGCACGAGCGGTAACTCTCGAAGTAGTCTTTAAAAGCAGTCTCTGGGGTTCCGCGATAGGCGGTGTTTCTGGTCTGGCTTTATGGGCTCTGCAGGAGGAAGATAAAGAAGATAAATTATTTTCTAAATACGTTATTAAAGGTATGGCATTTGGATTGTTTGTGGGAATGGGCTTCGGGATGTATGATTCTCAAGAAGGAGGTGATGTCTTCATGGGTGACGATAAGCCCAAAGGTTTATTCCACTTCGACCTTAATTCTAACGTCATAGTCTTGCGCCCGGTAAAAATATTACCACGTCCTGAACTTGATGATAATGCGGCTTCCCCTCAATGGCGCCTCGATTTATTGACTGCTTCTTTCTGAAACAGACATGAACTTGCTGATCACAGGTGGTGCGGGCTTTATCGGAGCAAATTTGGTTTTGCACTGGCTTCGTAACCACCCTGATGATGTGGTCATCAATTTTGATGCCATGACTTATGCGGGTAATCTTGAAAATTTACAGGAAGTAAAAACTCACCAAAATTACCGATTTGTCCTTGGTGATTTGCGAAAACCCCTCGAAATTGAAAAAGCTTTTACAGAGCATAATGTAGAAGCAGTTATCCATCTTGCTGCAGAATCTCACGTAGACCGAAGTATACATGGTCCTGCTGAATTTATTGAAACAAATATAACCGGCACTTTCAATCTGCTGGAAACAGCCCGTAAATTTTGGGGTGCAGAGATGAGCGCACATCGTTTCCTGCATGTGAGTACAGATGAAGTTTACGGTTCTCTTGGTTCAGAGGGTAAATTTTCTGAAAGTACTGCTTATGCTCCAAACTCACCTTATTCTGCATCAAAAGCGGCCAGTGATCATCTGGTGCGTGCATGGCACCACACATACAAAATGAACGTTGTTACAACAAACTGTTCAAATAATTATGGGCCTTTTCAGTTTCCGGAAAAGCTACTACCTTTGCTGATAAATAATTGCCTGCAGAATCTACCAATTCCAGTTTATGGAGATGGGAAAAATATCCGTGACTGGCTGTTTGTTGAGGACCACTGCGAAGCGCTGGATCGTGTTTTTCATCAAGGGGTTTCAGGAGAAGTATACAACATCGGTGGTGCTAACGAATGGAGCAACATTGACATTGTCCGTTTTGTCTGCAAAGAACTGGACAGAGAGTTGGGAAGAAGTGGAGATGACTCCTGTGAAAAACTGATAAATTTTGTAACGGACCGTCCAGGGCACGACCGGCGTTATGCTATTGATGCAGAAAAAATTGAAACCGCTTTAAAATGGACACCACGTTACTCTTTCGAGCAGGGTCTCTCCAAAACCATCCGCTGGTATCTTGACCATCAGGACTGGGTCAAAAATGTTACTTCTGGCACTTATCAAGACTACTACGAACGTCAATACGGTTGAACACTGACAACTGAAGTTTGAGTACTTTTTGATTGGCGCTCAACTGTTGATTGTGTGGACTGAGCAAAATTTAAACATGCAATTGATTCTTGAAAATGCTCTGCTTTCCGCTGACGATGGTTTAGTGCAGTCCGGAAATCAAATCTGGTTTCACTTTCAGAAATCCCCCTGGCATCTTTCAAATCCGGAAAAAAATCCGCCTGCAGGAGAACACCGCCGTCACATTGAAGCACGGCTGAGTTTAGGTTTAGCTGAACCCGCAAATGCCCAGATTCTGAAGGGAACCTACCCTTTATGAAGCCCTCCGCAGATTTACAGTTATTACCACCC
>JACNKY010000288.1 GCA_014381795.1 Pseudomonadota bacterium
TTTGCTGCATTGCTGCACCACAGTGTTATAGCCCTCGCTGCTTTCTGATTTGCTTGTGCGACAGGAGCAGCTGCCGTTTCAGCTATTATTTGATTTTTAGTATCATTAGCGATTTACAATGCCATGTCTGTGTCCCGAATACTGGATTCTGCTGCAGGTACATTTTCTGCGCTTGCACGCAGCTCAGAAATATTTGTTTCCAGTGTGTTTTTTTGTACTGATCCGAGTTGGCTACGCATTGATATTAATTGATCAAGAGCCTCATCCACAAGGCGAATTGAATCCTTGGCCTCTTGAGCAGAAGTAAGTCGTATTTGAGATAAATTTTCGAAACCGCTTATATTATAAACACCTCTTCCAAGCAATTTAGAATGAGTACTGTTAAGTGCCATCAAAATTTTGTCATTAGCACTTGTTCCTATTTGAAATTTTAAAGCATCTTGCACGATAGTAACTGATCCGGCATTACCAATTTTGTCACCAAGAAATGCCACGCTCAAACCACTTGTATTTTCATTATCTTGTTCTCCTGTAAGGATAAAAGCATCACCGTCAGTTGCTTCCCCG
The DNA here is from genome assembly GCA_014381795.1 of Pseudomonadota bacterium. Classification (GTDB taxonomy): domain Bacteria; phylum SAR324; class SAR324; order SAR324; family NAC60-12; genus Arctic96AD-7. The sequence continues at coordinate 568 of JACNKY010000288.1, forward strand.
TTTATTGTTCCATTTACATCTCCCCCCAAAAATAACTTTGGTTCAAAAGCATTTTCCAGAATTACTCCTTCCTTGTTAACAGTTACAGTGAAACCTTTGGCAAGGCCATATTCTCGATGTTCTATTGTTAACTCTTCTTCTTCTGCGTTAAAGTTAATGTCCAGATTCATTTTTTCTTCAAAAGCCGCTTTTTTAAGTCTGTTTACTAAACCTTCAGCTGTTCCATTTTCGGGGTATTCAACTTTAATTATAGCTCCGTCCTCTTCTTCTAAAGTGATAGTTAATCCGGATGCACTCTCGTCATCAAGGTTTTTTACCAGGACAGCCTTTTTAGGCAATTCAGTAATATTCACTTCATATCCACTAAAAGGAGGAGATGAGAGTGTATCCGTTGTGCCTTTAATAAATAATAGGTTTTCGTTTCCTTCCACTCCTTTAGTTCCATAAGTTCCATCCAGAAGATTTTTATTTCCGAAACTAGTGAATTGTGAAACACGGTCTATTCCTTCAATTGCGCTACGAATCTGATACTGCAATTCTAACATTGTATTATGATCGTTTGCCCCCTCATTTGCAGCATTTGTTGCTAATTGGCGCATTTCAATCAACAGATTGTTCACTTCAACTAAAGCGCCCTCAGCAGTCTGGACCATTGACATGGAAAACTCTGTGTTCTGCAGAGCTTGCTTTACGCTGGCAATCTGAGCACGCAGACCCTCGGACATTACAAGACCCTCTGAAGAATCTGCTCCGCTGTTAATCCTTTGTCCAGAAGCTAGGCGTGTCAGAGAATCTGACATCTCTTTTTGCGCCTTCTCCAGATGATTAATTGCGTTGATCGATGCAATATTGTTTTTCATCCCCAACGGCATAAGTCCTCTTAGGTTAATGAATGTTTCCGGAATACCTTAGAGTTTTCCGGTGTTAAAACTCCAGTCACACACAAATCGATACTTTTCGATTATTGATGACCTGTCTTTAAAAACTATTAAACACAGCCATTCCGGACTCCAAAAAAATGGAGCCGGAATAGTGCGTGGGCTGGGGACTAATCCCAGTACCCTACTAGGCGTTTAACAGGCGCAATATATTCTGCGGTAATGCATTGGCCTGAGCCAACTGTGCCGTAGCGGATTGACTCATGATCTGGTTACGAGTAAAAGTAGCCAGTTCCTGTGCCATATCAGTATCACGGAGAGTAGACTCGGCAGAAGTCATGTTTTCTGCAGCTACTTGTAAACTAGTGAGATTAGATTCCAGTGTATGCTGCTGGAATGCACCTAATTCTCCCCGAACAGTAGCTACCTCAGTAATTGCCTGGTCAATGATTCCCAATGCATCCATAGAACCTTGCTCAGAACTTACATCAATGTCTGCAAGTGACATAAAGTTGCTATTATTTAGTTCATTTGTAGGTCTGCCAAGTTGATTAGTGTTCATGTTCCTGATAGACGTCGCTGCTGTGTGGCCAGCATCAGGTCCAACATGAAAACGGAGTCCTTCTATAGTGTTTTTAGACTCTATAATTTTACTCCCCTTTTCATCTAAAACAAACTTACCTTCAGGACCTTTTTTATAAGTGATTTCAACTTTAGCTTCATTGGTTCCATCCAGTAGTTTATATTGTCCGAATTGAGTGCTGGAAACAATACGATCCAATGAGAATAACGCATTCTCAATCTCAGACTGATTAGCCATAGTCATCGCATCATCGCTGGCACCGACGTTAGCAGCCGAAATTGCGCGCTGGCGTATGCTAATCAAAAGGTTTGAAATTTCATTCATAGAACCTTCCGCTGTCTGTACAAGTGAAATGGCAACCTCATTATTCCTGATTGCTTGCTGCATTCCACTAATTTCTGCACGCATATGTTCAGAAATCACTAAAGCAGCCGGATCATCGGCGGCTCTGTTGACTTTCTGACCAGAAGCCAATCTTTCAAGTGACTTTGACATCGCGCGGTCGTTTTTTAACAGGTTGCGATGTGCAACCATTGCCTCAATATTATTATTGATTCTTACACCCATCTTATCTCCTTATTTTTTAAATGATAATGTTAATTCCAACCATAGAATAAATGTATTCCTTTCCAATGGAATACAGCAGGGACACAGGTCAGGATTAAACCATTCCTGTCTAAAGAGGACAACTCTCACCATGAAAGCTAAGCCCTTCCCTTGTTTCTCCAACGTGCATGGCACTCGAAGACTTTTGAAACACTACGGGCGGAAAGGCCTGCAGTGTCTGGGGCACTTCGCAACTGAAACCAGAATCTTTTGACTTCGTAATCAGTCTAAAATTCAGCTTCAGTCAGATCACTCCATGATTGTTCACGGAGCACCCCGCATATCCGGATTATCACCATGATTATCCGGCAATAAATATAATAAAAATATTATTTATATTATAAAACTAAACATACGTTTTACTTGATGTCAGACCATCTATAAAAGATCAATTTAACTCAAATAGTCACTCGGTTCTCAGCAATCCTTTGTCGCAAGCATATTTCGTAGTTTGTTTTCGGCACGTTTAATTTTTTTGGATTCTTTCTTTTGCTCGTTTTCCGTCAACGGGATCGCGAATGAGAGCCCTTCTGGAATACGTCTATTAAGTTCGGTCCGTAAAAAATTCAAATTATTTTCAAGCCGCAGTGCTTTCAATAACGGCGGAGTCTTGAATGACAATTTGCGTATTGTGCCAAAGCTGGAATCCTTTGCAGTTAGGTCAATTAATCCCAGAGCATGCTTTAAATTCGCTTCATCCACCACTTTTGGGGGAGTTAATGCCGAAGAAAAAGTTTGCGCGTGTTTACGCATCTGCCGCAAGAGTACGGATTTATCTATCATTTTCGCTTTAGTCCTTTCACAGATGAAGAGCAATGAACAAATCTCATTCCTCTGATTAAAAATCAGTTTTAAATACTTTTTGAAATAAATATAATATTTCAGAAATTTAACAAATTTATCCCTTCATATTTTCTCCCGGCCTCCGGATAAAATGCTTTCCGGCGAGATAGTTTTTATCATCCGTGCTATCTCACCGAAAAGACTAGGAGGATCGGTTAACGCACCACCAAATCCAATGGGTGGCGCGAAAGGCATTCACATCCTAAATCATTCACAACGTAACTCTGTCCGAAACACATCGCATTTCCTGAGTCACTGTCCATCAAAATCATATGTAGAAAAAACACCATATTTTTTTCAGCAAGCACTTGATTGCCGTGATAAAACATAGGCCAGTCCATCCAGTTTGGCGAAAAAGTTGTGCCCATACTGTATCCGGTCGCATTCAGCCGATGCTTCTGCATTCCGGAATTATCACAAGTCCTGGCGTAAGCATCGAAAACCTCTCCGATGCTATTTCCTGGACGCAAAGCAGATTCGCAGGCCGCCATTGCTTCAAGACAAACCCCGTGCATCTTTCTATGTTGTTCAGTCACGCGTCCTACCGGAATTGTACGCATCATAGCAGCGTGATAGTGCCGGTAAACTCCGGCCCATTCCAAAGTCAACTGGTCTTCAGGATCCAGTTTTCGTCTTCCGGAATAATAGCGACAAAGCAAAGCGTTTTCACCGGAACCGATGATAAATTCATTTCCCGGATAATCTCCACCGCCTCTAAATACAGCACCCTGCATAACTGCCAATAGTTCGCCTTCATCGCATCCGGCCTTCACCAGTTTGTGTGCTTCATCCAGCGCGTCGTCTGCTAACTCAGCAGCTTTCCGGACATACCCTAATTCTTGCTGACTTTTCACCACCCTCAGTCTGTTTACCAAATTAGATGCATCTTTCAGGTTGCAAAAACCAGCCAGCGCGGAGTCCAGTAATTTTCCATTTTTCGCAGTCAAACCATAAGAGTCGTATTCCACTCCCAACTGTTGCCCCTCACAAGCGCATTCCCGTAAAATATCTTTAAGCTGCAGAGCCGGATTGCTATCCGGGCCATCCACCCAGATCCGGATATCCTCCAGAATAGATGTGTTTTCTGCCTGCCTTAAATCAGGAGCCCGGGTTAGTAAAATATGCTTTCCATCCAGACCCAAGTATAGACACTGAAAAAAGACGTAACCGAAAGTGTCATAACCGCTCAGATAATACATGCTTTCCTGGCGGAAAAGCAGCATCCCATCCAGTTCATTTTCGGCCATCAACTCTCGTAATTTTTTTATACGTAGACCGAATTCCGCTCTCTCAAAATGTAAAGACATATTTCCTCACAATTACTGTTTGAAATTATTGTCGAAACTGCTCAACCTGTCAAAAAACCCAAGACCGTTTCATTCAGGACAAAGCGAGAAATTTTGAATAATTAAACACTAATATCATTAGGTATGTTCCATTATCTCCATCGTTTTTTGTTGCTGGAGAAAATACGGATTTATCCATTGTGCTGATAAAACTTTAGATATAATTCTCCATAAAAATAATATTTATATTACAAAAATAGGAACACTCCTCCTCAATTTTAATATTACATATATACATATCTGTCGAAAAACCCTGCAGCGGTTTAATCCGAGTTCCTCACGGACAGAAATATTTCAGCAAATAATTAACAGCATTCAAGAGGCATTGATCCACACCAATAAGGGAGTTCCCCCCTGATGATAATCGCTACTCCGGATAGTATTCCACTTAATACAGAAATCCATAGTATTCTACTTAATACAGGAATCCATAGTATTCTACTTAATACAGAAATCCAGAGGGTTCCACTTAATACAGAAATCCAGAGGGTTCCACTTAATACAGAAATCCATAGTATTCCACTTAAGGCAGAAATCCAGAGGGTTCCACTTAATACAGAAATCCAGAGGGTTCCACTTAAGGCAGAAATCCAGAGGGTTCCACTTAAGGCAGAACATTTCCAAAATTTCCACTACCAGGTCACGAAAACTTCACGCAGAGATTTATCAAAGCTGAAAACTCCGGTTTTAACCGGAAAGTTTTCGGATCTACCCCTCCTCTAATATTATTGAAACACTGGACCATGGGTTTATTCCCCAGGTTCAGATATATCAAGAGTGGATTTATCCTGAGTTTCATAATTCAAAACGCAAGGATCCACCCTCTTCTCTGTACTTAGCAAATACTATGGCCGATGCTTCAGCAAAAAAGGAGGAGTCCCC
>JACNKY010000177.1 GCA_014381795.1 Pseudomonadota bacterium
TGGAAATTAACAGAGCATTTAAATCACCTTCCTGATAAATCAAGGAGACAAGAATAGGGAACAACATGGCGATGCTGGTGACTAACAGCAGTGTTCCTATGACGTACGCTATGGAGCGGGAATGCATTTACTTTTTTCTGTTCATAATGGTCTTAACTAGACAATTAGCTAGTCCTTTTTATCATCTTCTGGGGGAGGTGCTGATTCGACTTCAGGATTGTTTAATACATCCTTTATTACCTGCATAAGATGAACAGAATTACTATCTGAAATAGGGTAATCGAAGACAAGCAGTCCTTTTTTGTCTTCTCCATGCACTAAAGGGTAAACCATAATTTCTTTGGCAAGAATGTTTTTTATCCGATAAAAATCTAGGCTTTTTTGTGAACTGTCAAAATAAGTTTTAAAAATGTTCTCAAAGTGAGCAGTGTCTATCTTCCTCAGACTCCTCCTGACCTCTTCAACGCGTTGTGGCCTAATATGATAGACTAATTCATCCTGAATTGTGCCTGATCCATCAGTTGGATCTTTACGACTAGTGTTGCAGATAACCGCTACACCTTTCGCATAATTAGCAATGGTGTTCCTGAAAAGGGCGTCCATAACATTTTCCCAGTCTTTTCGCAGAACATCGTGAGGATATTCACCTATTATATTTTTTTTGAAAAACAATCCCATAACGTATACAACTAATAATAGTTTTAATATTTATCAGCAAATAAACAACCTTCAAAATCAATTAACCATTCATCTAATTTGTTTAGCTGACACCGTTCATGATAGAGTGGTATTGTAAAGTTACTTTGGCATTCATTCAACTCAAAAATATTTTCACCATGCAAGCAGCAAAAACTTCCTGGAAAAAACGTATTCAACACTGGCTGATCACGAGAATACTAGTGGTGCTGATTAGAGTTACCGGAAGTACAACACGAATTCGGCGCCTAAATCATGAAGTATTTAAATCAACTCAGGAGGAATATGGCAGTGTTATAGTTGCCACTTGGCACCAAAACATATATTTCAGCATCTGGCTTCTGCGTAAACAGGAACTAACTGCCTTAATCAGCAGCAGTGATGACGGTGAGGCAATTTATGATGTATTTGCCCACTATCGCTATCAGGCGGTACGGGGATCAACCACCAGAGGTGGAATTCAAGCATTGAAGCAACTGATAAAATTACTCAAGAATAAAACTTCTGTTGCCATTACTCCGGACGGCCCGCTTGGTCCTCCTGAGAAGATTCAGTCCGGTGTGATTCTGCTTGCAAAATATGCCGGTGTTCCCATTATTCCATGGCACTATGAAGCCAGTAACAAGTGGAATCTTAATAGTTGGGACAGACACAAAATTCCCAAGCCTTTTTCAAAAATCATCGAAGCATTCGGTGAGCCTTTTCACGTGCCAAATAATCTACTGACTGAAGATGTACCGGTTTTTTGTGAAAAACTGGAAGCAATTTTGAAAGAACTTGCTCAGAAAACAAATGAAGAAATTTCAAACAAGAATAAATCGCCAAAAAACTGATATCTGCTGCAAACAGAAGAAAACTTAAAATTGCTTTTCGAAAGCAGCAAAAAAACGATCAACATCTTCCTGAGCTAACTTGTTTATGCCAGCGGCAGCGCCCCTTCCGCCGCCGGAGAATTTAAGACATAATTTATCTGCACCATACGGCCTGGTAATCGGGGCACGGACACTTACCAGAAACGTACCGTCTGTACGTTCAACCAACAAAGCATGCGCCAATTCAGGTGATTCCCGTGCGAGTTGATTAATGAAAACTCCGGAAAAGCGTCTGCTCCAAGGTGCATTCGGAAATTGGAAAATCCTGCCTGCAGAGCTTTGCCTCAAATCTTTTTTTTCCTGTGCTTTACGCATATCACTCCGGAAGCCTTCCCGCAATTGTTTCAACTCTCCAGAAGACTGAATAAATTCAAAAGGATCGGTAAAAGGATGCAGATTCAGATATAAAGTTTCCGGTGAAAAATGTAAATCAGCTAGCGTTTCACCATATGCATTGTAATTGATTAACTCCCCCAATTCTCGCAATTCTGCAGTTTTTTTCGGATCCAGTTCCAGACTCTCCGCCAGTTGAAAAGCGGAAGCGTGAAGGTTATCACCAAAAGCAGCAGCTAAGGCCCAGAGACGATATTTACCTGCTAAAAAACGGTCCACCAAAATACTGGTGCAAACTCCGGGGTTGGTGTCTATGTGTGAATGAAATAGTGGGGATTCCACTAATTCACCTGCAAAGTGGTGGTCAAAATAGTGAATGGTGTTGCCTTGATTCAGTAACTGCAGGAGAGGCTCACGGTTGGCATGAGATGAAATATCGAGCACTGTAATCACGCTGTTACTTGCTGATAGTACTTGCTGCAACAATAGGTTGTCTCGCTTTACTCCGGTGACAAGACGGCTTTTTTGAGGATTGTACAGGCGCAGTTGATGGAGAGCCAATATACCATCTGCATCCCCGTTGAAGATGTCAATGTAAGGCATGGCGGCCTGACCGGTTCATCAATTGATGAAAATGATTTGCGCGGTTACGAAGGCAAAAAAAAGGAGGACTCCTATTACTGCTATAGATCCTGGAGTGATAAATCTATCTTCCGAATTTCCACCAAGAGAATTTAGGCGGTTGGAACTTGACGGACGTATAGTTTTTGCTGACACTTTCTTGGCTTTAATTTTGGGCGGCATCAATCTAATGCTTAATTGTTGTTTTTTCTACAGGTGGTTCTATATTTTAAGTTTGCAAAAAAAGAACCAACTTCACACATATACAGAATAAAAAATTTAGCCGCAAAAAACCTTAAATCTGTGTTTTCTGATTGCGCAAATGATGATCAACTAAAACCAAATTAATCATCGCCTCAACCATTGGCACCGCACGTGGCAAAACGCAAGGATCGTGACGGCCTTTGGCTTTCAGTTTCACTTCCCGACCGTCTCTGTTTACCGTGTACTGCTCAAAGTTTATCGTGGCGGTTGGTTTGAAAGCAATTCTCAAATCAATATCCTCTCCGTTGGATATTCCACCCTGAATTCCTCCGGAACGATTTGTACTTGTCCTGATATTCCCTTCACGAATGACAAACGCATCGTTATGTTCTGAACCTTTGAGTGTCACAGAATCGAAACCAAGACCAAATTCCACCCCTCTTGTAGCAGGCAGAGACATCAAGGCTTTTGCTAAATCCGCGGTCAGTTTATCAAATACCGGTTCTCCTAATCCGACCGGGACATTGCGGACAACCGCTCGAATGATTCCACCAGCACTGTCTCCGGATTTCCGGACTTCATGAATACGTTCGATCATCGCAAAGGATGCTTCCGGATCCGGACAACGTACAATGCTCGCATCGATCTGATTTTCGCTGACAGTATGTTTATCTACAGAAGATTTTATTTCATGGATTTGCTCCACCCAAGCAATCGTCTGAATTTTGTCCCAGTGGTGCAGCAGTTTTTTTGCAACTGCTCCAGCAGCTACTCTTCCTACAGTTTCACGCGCACTCGAGCGTCCACCTCCCATCCAGTCTCTAAAACCATATTTCTGTTCAAAAGTATAATCCGCGTGGCTGGGTCTGTACAAATCCTTGAGGTGATCATAAGCATGCGATTTTGCGTCTTGATTAGAGACCATCACAGAAATTGCCGTGCCTGTGGTACGTCCCTCAAAAACTCCGGAAAGAATCCTAGCGGTATCGCTTTCCTTACGCTGTGTCGTTATTTTGCTTTGCCCCGGACGCCTCCTGTCAAGCTCATATTGCAGATCCTCTTCACTCAGCGGAAGTCCAGAAGGGCAGCCGTCAATTACTACCCCAACTCCTCCACCATGGGATTCGCCCCAGGTAGTGATTCGAAATAATTGTCCAAAACTGTCGCCCATTTTTAGCTTATTTTGATTAGCTTACTTAATTTTGCTCGTATTAAAGTCCTGTCAGCATAACCATTTAACGTTCAAGGTGCAAGAAACTTGGTTGCCTAATCTTGCAATTTAGAGCTATGAACACTAGACTGATGCTGAATTATTTTACGTTTTAATTAATCAGGAAACGGTAGATTTAAAAACAGTCCCGCAAAATGACACAACTTCACAAATCAGGTCCAAAATGGGTCATGTACAGTTCCATGGGTTTAGAGCTAGGCTTGTCTGTTGTAGTGGGTTTTCTGATAGGTAGCTGGCTCGATGAGTGGTTAGCAACAGAACCCTGGTTTTTACTGGTCTTTGGAATTGCAGGAATCGTGGCAGGATACAGGAGCATTTTTCGTCTGGTAAAACGTGTTCAAGCTGATTCTGAATCTGAGTTGGACAACTAAACCATCTCTACAACCTGAAAAAAGTATGCAGCCTGTGGACGAAGAAAAATCAAATCTTGACTCAAAGTCAGTGGAATCAACAGATATCCTTGGAAAAATAGAGCCCTTAAATCAAGCTGGTGCTGCTATTTCAACCGATTCTGAAGTTCCTGAAGACTTAGTTTCAACGGAAGTAGCCGGCCAAATCAAGCAGGCATATTTTTTTAGAAATCTGCTTTTCGCTGCCAGTATCATCTTAGTTGCAGGAACAGCAATATTTAGTCTTGACCTTTTGCCTTCTGTTCTGTTAGGATGCGGGGTTATAGGATTTAACTATTTATTAACTATGCAGTTTGTCCGGAAGCTGTTACAGGAGGGAAAATTACAAACACTTGATTTGCTGTTTTCTTTCACTAAATTCGGAATTACTATAATAATATTGTTTGTCGCAATGCAGTATTTTGATCTTTCACCGGGAGGTCTTTTGATCGGCCTTTCTAATATTGCGCTCGCTGTCATCATTTATTCTTTTTTCAGGGTAATGCGCCCTCAAAAATCTGTATAAGTCATTCAACAAAAACTATAGAATGAACAAGAGACTTGCACTAATCAGCATTTTTTTACTGACAGCCGCCCCAGTTTTTGCAGCAGAGGGATTCACCTGGGCTCACTTTTTATTTAGCGGATTAGAACAACCGCTGGTAGATCTCGGTATTGATCCGGTTCCATTTCTGGACTTGCTGATAGTAGCTTTTTTTCTGATTGTGTTCGCATATTTTGCAGGTAGACCTTTTAGACAAACTGATTTACTGGAACCTTCAGGCAAGGCCAATTTTTCCAATTTTGCAGAAGTTATAGTGAGTGCAATTCTGAATTTTTTAAGCGGAACCATCCGCCATGGAGTTGGAGCACGGCCCATTCTACCATTACTTGGCACATATGGATTATTTATTTTGTTGCTGAATCTTATCGGTCTGGTGCCTGGATTTAATCCACCTACAGATCAGTTTAACGTTACCATTGCCTTTGCCTTGATCATTTTTCTAATGACTCATGTTTTAGGTATTCGTCAGCATGGAGCCGGTTACATAAAACAGTTTCTGGGCCCCATGCCGTTACTTGCACCGCTGATGCTGCCGATTGAAATCGTCAGTCATTGTGTGCGCCCGCTTTCCCTTTCGATCAGGCTGTTTGGGAATATGACAGGAGATCATAAAGTAGTTTTGATTTTCACGTCAATTTTGGCCGTCGGCCTACCCATTCCGTTTATGGGATTGGGAATTTTGGTGTCAGTTTTACAAGCGTTTGTGTTTGTGTTGCTGTCTGCCATTTATTTTGAACTCGCAATGAGTGAAGCTCACTGATTGCGCTGATTT